>NZ_JBGLZF010000018.1:0-139101 GCF_047304405.1 Pseudomonas sp. Pseusp11 | reverse complement strand
CATGAAATCTCGCTTTCTTGGCTTTTTTTTTTTTCTAGGCCCCGGTCCCAGGGGCTACGTGTTGCTGTGATTCTGTGGCGTGGTAGCTTGCTCCCGTTCGGTTGCGCAGCAACCGCCATTGGGTCTGCTTCGCAGCCCAGCGGGAGCAAGCTCCCTCGCCACACTGTTTTCTAACGGCTACTGTGCCCTCGCGCCTTGCCCGAACGCCTCATCCACCTTGGCCAAGTCCTGTTCGTTCAAGGTGCCGGCGTAGTAATGCAACTTGGTCCAGGCCATCAGGTAGTCGTAGCGTGCCTGCGCCAGATCCCGGCGGGTGGTAAATAGTTGTTGTTCGGCATTCAATGCGTCGAGGTTGACCCGTTCGCCGCCCAGAATGCTTTGCTTGGTCGAGACCACCAGCGCTTCAGCCGAGGTCAGGGCCTTCTGATAAGCGCGCAGCTTGTTGACCCCCGACAGGCAGGCGCTGAACTGGCGGCGCAGCTGGATCAAGGTTTCCCGGGTCTTGCCGTCCAGCTCATACTCAGCCTGTTCCATGGTGCGGCTGGCCTGCCGGGTCGAGGCCGAGACGCCGCCACCGGCGTACAGCGGCACGTTGACTTCGATACCGATGGTTTTGGTGTCGTAGCGCTGGTTGTAGGTGTTGCCGCTTTCCGATTCGTTCTGGCGCATCGAGGCGTAGGCGCTGACTTTCGGCAGGTGCCCGGCGCGGTTGCGTTCGACCTCGTAGCGCGCCACTTCCACCGCCTGGCGCTGGGAGGCCAGGTTCGGGTTATTGGCCACCGCCATCTCGTGCCAGGTGTCGTAGTTGGCCGGTTGCAGGGTGAAGGTCTGGAAGTTCTGATCCAGCGGCGTCAGGTCGCCAATATCGATGGCTGCTACACCCACCAGGGCGCCCAGCTCCCGCAGAGCCGCATCCTGTTCGTCACGCGCTTCAATTTCCTCGGCGGTTGCCAGCTCGTAACGTGACTCGGCTTCGAGGATGTCGGTGCGCGTGCCTTCCCCTTGGCGGAACATCTGCTCGTTCTGCTGGAACTGCTCCTCGAACGCTTTTTTCTTCGCACGCGCGATGTCGATCTGGTCCTGAGCGAACAGCGCCTTGGTGTAATTCTCCAGCACGCGAACCAGCAGTTCCTGGCTCTTGCCCCGGAAGTTTTCATCGGCGAACAGCGATTGCGCCACACCTTTGCGATACGCCGCGTAAGCCTCGTAGTCGAGCAATGGCTGTTGCAAGGTCAGGGTCGAGCCGTAGCTGCTGTAGTTGCGATCTTCACTCTGGCTGTTACCGCGGTCATTCAGTTGCGTGACCTTGGAGGAGTTACGCCCCTTGTTGTAGTTGTAACCCAGCTTCGGCAATAGCCCGGCGCGGCCGATGGCGCGGTTTTCAAGGCCGGCATCGCGCTCCTTGATGGCACCGAGGAACACCGGATCATTGCGTAATGCTTGCTCATAGATGTCGAACGGCCCCATGGCCATTGTGCTGTTGCACGTCAGCAAGGCCAGGGTCGCTGCGAGCAGGGAAAGCTTATTCATACAACCGAACATCCTTATTCCTCGGTCAACGCGGAGCCTGCCCGGTCGAGCAGCGGTTTGAACAGATAGTTGAGGAGTGAACGTTCACCGGTGCGCACGAACATTTCTGCCGGCATCCCGGGCTTGATCACCAGGCCGTTGAGTTTTTCCATGGCCTGATCGCTGACGCTGCTGCGCAGCACGTAATACGGCGCACCGGTTTTCTCATCGACCATTTGGTCGGCGGAAATCAGGCTGACTTCGCCCGGCACTCGCGGGGTACGGCTCTGGTTGAACGCGGTGAACAGAATGTCCACCGGCAAGTGCGTGCCGACCTTGTCGATCAGGTTGATCGGCAAGTGCCCTTCCACTTCCAGGCTGGTGCCTTGCGGGACAATCTCCAGCAGGTTTTCGCCCTGGCGTACTACCGCGCCTTCGGTATGAACCCCAAGGTTGACCGCAATGCCGTCGGCGGTGGCGACGATTTCGCTGTGTTGCAGGTCGAAACCCGCGGAAGTCAGCTGCTCTTCCAGGGTCACGCTTTTGAGCTGCGCGTCGGCCAGTTGGCTGCGCACTTCCTTCTGGTATTCCTCGCTGTGCTGTTGCAGCTTCAGCCGGGATTCGAGGATGCCCTGCTCCACCCGCCCGCTTTCGCCGGTGTTCTCTGCCAATTGTTGCTGCACTTGCGACAGCTGACGCTGGTACTCCATCAAGCGGTTGCGCGGGATGTAGCCGTTGTCTGCCAGGGGCTGCAGATTGCTCAACTGTTGTTGCAGGGAACTGGCCTGGGCTGTCAGGTCCGTGCGCGCGCGGCGCATGCCGGCCAGTTGCGCGCTGGCGCCTTCGATGTTCGCGCGCAAAGCGGCTTGCTCACGGGAAAACGCCTCGCGACGGCTGCTGAACAATTGCCGTTGACCTTCAAGCACCAGCGCCAGTCGTGGGTCGGGATCGTTGCTCAGCTCAGCGGGGAAATTCACCTGCTTGAGGTTGTCCCGTTCACTCTGCCAGCGCGCCAGGCTGGCCCACGCCATGCGGTATTGCGCTTGCAGCGATTGCACGTCGGCCGCGACCTGGGTCTGGTCGAGGCGGAACAACGGCTGGCCTTGTTTCACTACTTGGCCTTCACGCACCAGAATCTGGCTGATCACGCCGTTGCTCATCGATTGCACGGCTTTGCGCTTGCCCGAGACCACCACGGTGCCTTGCACCGGGATGCCTTGATCGAGCGGCGCGAGGCTCGCCCAAGTGAAAAAACTGCCGGCGCCGACAATCGCCAGAATCCAGCCCATGCGGGCGAAGAAACGGGCGTCGCGCTCAGGGCGTTCGGCAATGTAGTCGTGTTCCATCGTCGCTTCGCTGTCGTTGTTCATGCGTGTGCTGCTCATACACCCGAATTCCTGGTCGTGGGCTGATACTGCCGGCTCATGCTGAGCCCGCCCGGTGCCTGCGCGGCTTTTTCACGTTGTGGTTCCTGAGCGCCTGACTGGTTGCCGGCAAGCGCCTTGAGCACGTCCTGGCTTGGGCCGAAGGCTTGCAAGCGACCTTCGTTGAGCACCAGCAACTTGTCGGCCTGGGCCAGGGCCGAAGAACGATGGGTGACCAGAATCACGCTGGTGCCCCGGGCCTTCATGTGTGCGATGGCGCCGGCCAGTGCCGCTTCGCCAACGGTGTCGAGGTTGGAGTTCGGTTCATCCAGTACCACCAGGCTCGGATGGCCGTACAACGCACGAGCCAGCGCCACGCGTTGCTTCTGGCCACCGGACAAACCACTGCCGTCTTCGCCGAGCACGGTGTCGTAGCCCTGGGGCATGCGCAGGATCAATTCATGGACGCCAGCCTGTTGCGCGGCTTCGACGACTTTTTGCGGGTCTGCCTCACGGAATCGGGCGATGTTTTCGGCGATGCTGCCACTGAACAATTCGATGTCCTGGGGCAGATAGCCGATGTAAGGGCCGAGGTCGTCGCGGTTCCAGCGATGAATGTCCGCGCCGTCGAGGCGCACCGTGCCGCCCAGCGTCGGCCAGACGCCGACCAGCACCCGCGCCAGGGTCGATTTGCCGGAGCCGGAAGCCCCGAGCACGCCCAGCACTTCGCCGGCGCCCAGGTTGAAATTGACCATGTGCAAGGTCGCTGCCCGCTGCCCCGGCGGGCCGGCGCTGACTTGCTCGAACGTGATCTGGCCTTTCGGTGCCGGCAGCGCCATCGCCTCGTCACTCGGAGGAAAGGCTTGCAGCAAGGCGTCGAGGCGGCGGTAAGCGAGTTTGGCGCCGCTCCACTGTTTCCACACAGCGATCAACTGATCGATGGGGCTCAGCACCCGGCCCATCAAAATGGAGCCGGCGATCATCATCCCAGCGGTCATGTCACCCTTGATCACCAGCAAGGCGCCCAACCCCAGGACCAGGGATTGCAGGCACAGGCGCAGAGTTTTGCTCAGGGAACTGATGACCGCGCCAGTGTCGCTGGCTTGATTCTGCAAGCCGAGAAAACGCGAGTGCACCCCGAACCAGCGTTTGCGCAAGGCGCCGAGCATGCCCATGGCCTGAATGGTTTCGGCGTTATGCAGGTGACTGGTGGCCAGTTGGCTGGACTTCTGGGAAAAACCCGCGGCTTCGCCCAAAGGTTTTTTGGTCATGGCCTCGTTGAGGCAGGCCAGCCCGATCAACAGCACCGCCCCTGCGGTGGCCAATACGCCGAGCCAGACGTTAAACAGGAAAATCACAAACAGATAGACCGGAAACCACGGCGCATCGAAGAAGGCAAACAACGCCGGGCCGGTGACAAACTGGCGAATATGGGTCAAGTCGCCCAGGGATTGCCCGGCGTTGCCCTCACCCTTGAACAGGTTGCGTTCGAAAGCAGCCTGATACACCCGCAGGTTAAAACGGCGCTCCAGTTGGCTGCCGATACGGATGACGATGAAACTGCGCACGGTCTCCAGCAACCCGATGAAGGCGAAGAACCCGACCACCATCAACGACAACATCGCCAGTGTGGTTTCGTTTTGCGACGACAGCACCCGGTCATAAACCTGGAGCATATAAATCGACGGGACCAACATCAGAACGTTGATCAATGCGGTAAAGCAGCCGACGCTGATCAAGATGCTCTTATAGTCGCCCAGTGCCTTGAATAACGGTGCGGTGGCCGGGCTCTTCGCCATCTTCATTGGTTTTTCCTGAGGTATTAAGCCTCGCCTCACTTGGCAAGGTTCCAATTAACTGTCCGCACACGGGTCGAGACATTCTTTTGCCGGTTATCGCTGACAGATTAATAACAACTCTTTGTGGACTTTAAAGAGCCCTGGTTATTGATCTGCTGCTTATAACTACAACAACGGTCTTTATATTCAGTACCTGCCGTCGGTCCGACGCTTTTCGCTTATTGCGCTGCGCGCGTAAGCGTAATAATCAGCCCCGACTTCAAGGTGCTTTTATAAAGCCCCTCATGCTGTCGGCTGAAAAACACAATTCTTGAGCCTTCTTCCCCGGTCACGGCAATGCCGTCCGGCTCCGGGAACCAGCCCATCGCCGATTTTTCCAGCCAGGCACTGAGGCAATCGGCCCCCTCACCCAGGGTCTGGTCCGATTTAAGCTCTATCGTGCAGACATTCGACGGTTTGTCCTGCAGCGCCTGGGACTCGGGCGAGTCTTGCGCGGTATTCAAAATGGCTTGCCATTTGCCGGCGAGCTCCGACGGGTCGGCTAGTTTCAGACTGCTTGCCATGGCTACTTCTCCAAGAAACATCATCAGCGTCGCTAACAGCCACGCGGTTGTTTTGCAGGTAAAAGCGTTCTGGGTCATAGGGCGTTTTACTCTGGATCGGGGCAGAGAGCGACGCGTAAAGCGCCGCCCTCCTTTATGCCTTGAATCAGGCCACGATGTCCGAGAACGCCGCCTGGCCAACGGTGCTGACCAGGAAATCAGCCACGCCGTGCCCGGAGAAGTCCACCGACAACAGGCTGTTGCCGCCCGAAGTGGTCAACACTGCATCGCCTGCCGCACCGGTGAACGAGTTCACGAAATGCAGGCCCGCGCCTTTGGTGATGCCGGTCAGGTCGATCTTGTCCAGGCCGCTGACAAAATCGAGGATCTGGTCGACCGCGCCTGGCTTGGAGTCGCTGCTGGCCGCGAACACGAAGGTGTCCGAACCCGAGCCGCCCCACAGTTTGTCTGCACCGCCCGCGCCGAAGAGGATGTCGTTGCCGGCACCGCCCTTCAGTTCGTTGGACACACTGTTACCAATCAGCAGGTCGCTACCCGAACCGCCAATCGCGTTCTCGATCGTGACGCCTTTGGCGATGGACACGTTGCCCACCAGGCCGCCAACGTCGGAGAACGAGGCTTCATTGAGGTTGATCTTCTGGTTCTGGGTAAAGCCGGAGAAGTCCAGTGTGTCCTTGCCGCCCGCATCCCACACCGAGAACACGACTTTGTCCGACGACGAAGACGCGCTCAGGAAGTCGCGACCGGCGTTGGAGTTGAAGCCGTAGGTGGTGTCACCGGTGCGGGTGGTGGTGTTGGCACCGTAGAGTTTCTGGATGGCCGCGATATCGTCCATCAGTGGGCCGGAAGAATAAGCTTCCACACCGCCCTTGCTGAAGTTTTGATCGGTATTGCTTTCACTCCAGTAACTCATGACGCTGTAACCGCGGGTGTCTTGCCCGTAAGTCGCGTCATTGTAGGTCGGCGCACCTTCACCGGCGTTGTAATCGCCAGGGTGGGCCAGGCCCAGGGTATGACCGATTTCGTGGGTCAGGGTCTGACGGCCGTAGTTGTTCAGGTCCGGCGTCTTGTTCGGCGTATAGCTGCTGTTGGTCAGGTACCACGAAGTACCGTCATAACCGGCGCCCGTGCCAGGCAGATAAGCGAATGCCGCCGCGCCATCCTGACCACCGCTGTAGTTGCCGAAGGTCATGTGACCGTCGCCACCAGTGGTTTTCTCGGTGAAGGTGACGTTGGCCACGTCGGCCCAGGATTGCATGGCGAGCACGGCCTGGGCTTTCTGTTGCGTATTGAACTGGCTGAACCCGGTAATGCCATGCTTGTTCATGGTGCTCGACGAGGCCGAGGTCAGGAACGTGTAGGTAAGTTCGATTTTGCCACTGCCGTCCTTGTCCTGGTAGGCAGCGCCGTCACGCAGCAGCTGGGTAGCGGCCTGGTCGACGGAGAAGGAGGGTTTGCCATTGACCGTAAGATTGCCGCCACGATCATACTGATGGCTGAAACTATCGATCTGGTTGTAGGCAGAACTGGGTGCAGCCAGCGCTTGCAATGGCTGAAAAGCCTGTTCGGCAAGATCAATAGCGTTGTCTTTTACTTTCGACATAAACACACTTCCTTGTTTAGCAATGGAACAGTTTTTGTCCGATACGACAATCTCTGGCGAGATCGTCCTATCACTCGCCCAATGAAGGCGTAGGAAAACTGACACAATTCGAAATCAAACGTCTACATTTTTTTTGACGTCAAATTGAACTGTTTCGCAGAACTCCAGCAAACATTGCCTGCGCTGTCGAAAGATTGTTTTTAGTTGAGGTTTTCAGCCAGATTGTCCGACAATTTCATATTTAAATATTAAATATTGGTAAGTTGTTTTTTTGCTGATGGCTTCTCGTTTTCTTGACTTGTTAGTGTCAGTGCCAGTGTATTGATATCAACTAAATTAAACGTCCGGTTAGTTGCAATAGTGGTCGGAGACAGAGCTCCGAAGGCCAGTTCATCCCGACACTGCCCTCAGACTACGGCCTGCTAGACTGATTACGCCCTGGCTGCCGATCAACGTTGCCAGGCCACCGCATCCGAGCGGCCAACGCCGCTGTCTCCTGATCTGGAGGTATCCCATGAGCAACAGCAGCGAACTCACTACTTTTACCGGCTGGGCTGCAACATCGGCAGGCGCGCCACTGGAGCGCTATAGCTACGATCCCGGTCCATTGGGCGCCGAGGAGGTGGAAGTCGCCGTGGAGTATTGCGGCGTCTGCCACTCCGACCAGTCGATGATCGACAACGAATGGGGCCTGAGCCACTACCCGTTTATCCCTGGCCACGAAGTGGTCGGCAGTATCGTGCGAGTGGGCGCACAGGTACGCGGTCTCGAAGTGGGACAACGGGTGGGCATCGGTTGGTACAAGGGCAGTTGCATGCATTGCTCCTCGTGTATCGAAGGCTCCCACCAACTATGCAACACAGTCCAGCCCACCATCGTCGGCAGCAACGGCGGCTTCGCCGATCGCCTGCGTTCGCACTGGGCCTGGGCGCTTGCGATACCGGACGGACTTGACCCGGCCATGGCCGGACCGCTGTTCTGCGCAGGCTCGACGGTGTTCAACCCGCTCGTGGAATTCGACGTCAAGCCCACTGACCGGGTCGGTGTCGTGGGAATCGGCGGCCTCGGTCATCTGGCACTGCGCTTTCTCAACGCCTGGGGCTGCGAGGTCACGGCCTTTACCTCGTCGTTGAGCAAGCAGGACGAAGCCAGGCGCCTGGGCGCGCACAACGTGCTCGCCTCTACCGACAGCAACGCGCTGAAATCCATTGCCGGCACCCTGGACTTTCTCCTGGTCACAGCCAACGCCGACCTCGACTGGCCGGCCATGCTCGGCACGTTGCGCGGCAAGGGGCGTCTGCACTTTGTCGGCGTCGTGCCTGGCGCTATTCCAGTGCACGTATTCAACCTGCTGCCCCAACAAAAGAGTGTGTCTGCCTCGCCGGTTGGCTCGCCCAGTACCACGGCAACCATGCTGGAATTCTGCGCCCGCCATCAAATCTTGCCGCAGGTCGAGCACTTTCCCATGAGCCGGATCAACGACGCCATCGATCACCTGCGCAGTGGCAAGGCGCGCTACCGCGTCGTGCTGGACGCCAGCAAATGACAGACTGGCGCGTCGGGTAATACCGCACGCGCCTTTTGCCATCGCTACTCGAGAGGTGTTGCAGGCAGACCGATCAGCTACCGGTCCTGATCTTGTTCCACACCCGCGTCCGCACCCGGTCGATGTTCAACGGCATCGCCTCAAGGGCAAACAATTTGCCCATCATTTCCGGGCTCGGATACACCTTGGTGTCGTTCTTGATCGCCGGATCGATCAGGCGGTCGGCCTGTTCGTTGCCGTTGGCGTAGTGCACGTAGTTGCTGATGCCGGCCATGACGTCGGGACGCAGCAGGTAGTTCATGAACGCGTAACCGGCTTTCTCGTCCGGGGCGTCGGCGGGCATGGCGACCATGTCGAACCAGATGGCCGCGCCTTCCTTGGGAATCGAATAGCCGATGTCCACGCCGTTCCCGGCTTCCTTGGCGCGGTTTTCCGCCTGGAGAATGTCGCCAGAGAAGCCGACGGCCACGCAGATATCGCCGTTGGCCAGGTCGCTGGTGTATTTGGATGAGTGGAAATAGCTGACATAGGGCCGGACTTTCATCAGCAGCGCTTCGGCCTTTTTATAGTCTTCGGGGTTCTTGCTGTGATGCGGCAGCCCCAGGTAATTCAACGCCGCCGGCAACAGTTCGGGCCCGTTGTCGAGGATCGCCACGCCGCACTTTTGCAGTTTTGCCATGTTCTCGGGCTTGAAGATCAGGTCCCAGGAATCCACCGGCGCGTTGTCGCCCAGCACAGCCTTGACCTTGTCCACGTTGTAGCCGATGCCGGTGCTGCCCCACAAATACGGGAAGCCATGCTCGTTGCCGGGGTCGTTGGCTTGTAACGTTTTGAGCAGCACCGGGTTGAGGTTTTTCCAGTTCGGCAGCTGGCTCTTGTCGAGTTTCTTCAGGGCCCTGCCCTCAATCTGTCGGGCCATGAAGTGGTTGGACGGGAATACCACGTCATACCCGGATGTGCCGGTCATCAACTTGCCATCAAGGGTTTCGTTGCTGTCGAAGACGTCGTAACTGAAGGCGATACCGGTTTCTTTCTGGAAGTTTTTTGTGGTGTCCGGGGCGATGTAGTCCGACCAGTTATAGATTTTCACGGTCTCGGCGGCCTGACTGAGGGTCGCGACGAGCGCAAGTGGAGCAAGCGTCAGTGTCTTTCGGATCATTGGGTCGATTCCTGTAGGGGTTGTCTTCTTTTTATTGGAGAACTGGCAGGCAATCAGAGATCAAAAAATCAAAACGTAGGTCTTGCGCACGGTTTCCTGGATGTCCCAGATGCCGAGGCTGTTGGCTGGCAACATCAGTGCATCGCCGGCTTCTATGTAGAGGGTTTCACCGTCATCCGGAGTGAAGGTGCAGCGACCCTGGATGAAGTGACAGAATTCCTGGGCAACGATCTGCCGGCGCCAGCGGCCGGGAGTGCATTCCCAGACGCCGGTTTCGACACCGTCATCGCGTTCGACGCTGGTGGTCGAGGCCACCGCCACGGGCATCCCCAGTGGCACGGCGACGGGCGTTGACTCTTCCAGCTTCAGGGTTGCGGTGTTCTTGAGTTGAGTGATGGGCATGGGAGTACCTGTCGATTGAGAAAACGCCGTTCAGCGCATGAAACCTTCCATGAACCCCGCGACCCGGCCGGCCAGTTTGCGACGCCAGGGCGCGGTGGACGGGTTGGCCAGGGTCTGGTCTTCGTGAACGAAGCTGCGGATGATTGCGTTGTAGCCCAGCCAGCGGCAGGGCTCCGGCTCCCAGGCCTTGAGCGCGTCGAGACCGCCCTGAGCAATCACCCACGGCTGGCGCACCAACTCGGTATCGCGCTGAAGAATCAGATCGGCCAGCGTCCGCCCGCCGAGGTTGCTGGCACCCACGCCCTCCCCGCCATAACCGCCCGACAAGGCGATGCCGCTGGCCTGATCGCAGAGCATGTGCGGCTTGAAGCGCCGGGACATCCCCAGGTTTCCGCCCCAGGCGTGGGTGATTCGCACGTCCTTGAGCTGCGGGAAGAGTTCACCGAACAGGTAGCGTCGTAACTGCACTTCGCTGGCGCTCAGCTCGAAGTCATGGCGCAACTTGCCAGCAAACTGATAGCCGCCACGGGCGCCAAACACCAGACGGTTGTCGGCCGTGCGCTGGCCGTAGGTCACCTGGCGGCTGCTTTCGCTGAACGCCTGACCATGGCTGAGGCCGATGTCGTCCCAGGTCGCGGCGGACAGCGGTTCGGTCGCCACCAGTAAACTCTGCACGGGCAATTGATAACGACTCAGCGGCGGCAACGTGACCGCGTAACCTTCCACCGCCGGTACGATCCAGCGGCTGCGAACCTGCGCGCGGGCGGTACGCAAACTGCTCGACTGCCATTGGGTGACCGGGCTGTTTTCATAAATGTTGACCCCCATGCGCTCCACCGTCCGCGCCAGACTTCGCACCAACTTTGCCGGGTGAATGGTCGCCACGTGCGGTGCATAGATACCGCCATAAGGTTTGGCGATTCTGATCTGTTGCGCCAATTGCTCGGGTCTGAGCCAGCGGTAGTCGGCCTCGGTCAGCCCTTGGCGGTAGAGCGCGTCCAGATAATTGCGCAGGCTGGCTTCCTGCTCCGGGTAACGCGCCGCACAGTAAAGCGCTCCGCCCTTGCGATAATCGCAGTCAATGCCTTCTCGTTCGAGGACGATCTCTACTTCATCAGGGATGCTGTGCAACAGCTCGAAAGAGGCGCGACGTTGTTCCGCCGGTAGTCCGGCGAGCAAGCGGTCTTCACCCAGCAGATTGCCCATCAACCAGCCGCCGTTACGGCCCGACGCACCAAACCCCGCGGTTTGGGCTTCGACGATGGCGATGTTCAGTCCCGGCGCCAGGCGTTTGAGGTAGTACGCGGTCCAGAGCCCGGTGTACCCGGCGCCGATGATGGCCACGTCGACGTCCAGGTCCTGTTCCAACGCCGGGCGCGCCAGCAACGGCTCGTCGAGTTGATCCATCCACAAACTGATCCTTCGCCACGCCGTCATGCAAGACTCCACCGCTCAACACTTCGATGGCGTCGATCCTAGTGCGTGGGCTCAGGGGCTGTCTTGCGCGCGTGCACGCAAAGAAATTTGTTTGGCGTAGGCCTTGGGCGACAGGCCAGTGTGCTGGCGGAAACAGCTGTAAAACGCCGACAGCGAATTGAAGCCTGCGGCAAAGGCGAGCTCATCGATACGCAGTGGCGGCGTGGCGCTGTCCAGTGCCGCGAGCAAATGCTGCAACCGCGCCTGATTGACGTAACGGTAGAAGCTTTGGCCGAGCACCTGGTTCAACAAGTAGGAAATCTGATTGCGGCTGTACCCGCACTCCTTCGCCACCCGTTGCAGATCGAGCTCGGGATCCAGATATGGTTGCTGACGCTGAAAATACTGCTGCAGATCGTCGGCCATGAAACTTAGCTGCCGCGGTGACAGTCCGAGCCGACTGACCGCCGGGCGCAGGTTGCGGGGGGCTTTGCCGGACGCTTGTTCGTGTACGAGGGTGGCGTATTCATTGACCCGCCAGATCAGCCCGTCACGCACGGTGATCGCCTCGCTGGTCCGAAACGACACCAGCCCTTCACCGCCGCGAAGGGTGATGCGGTATTGAATGAACGCCGTGTTGCCATCCAGTCGGATACGGTCCGAGTGCTCCAGCGCCTCATCCGGATCGCGAGGCATGCTGTCACGCACGTACTCGCGCAACGCGTCCAGGCCCATCACGCGGTTCTGGAAAAAGTCGTTGTACTGAATGTCCGGATGATAAAGCGCCATCACACCGTCCAGATCCCGGTGCTTCCAGCGCAGGTGGTAACGCATGACCGTGTCGCCCGTGGCCTGGGTTTGCGACGGACCATCATCATCGGCGTGCATAGAGGACTCGACGAGAAAAAACCGAGCTTGCCGAAGTTCTGTCCGGGCTTCAATGACCGATGGGATGCCCAGCAATGCTGGCCGTTGGCCGAGATGCCGGTATCTCATGACCTGCATCAAAAAAAACTGAACCAATCGCTGAACGGTCTGAAAAATTCCACATGATTTTCACATCCGGGTGCTACTTTTAAAGACAGTCACCGGTTGAGCCATTGAAGGCTCTTCCCTCCTAACATGAGCTAAAGGAAGCGCTCGATGAAGAAGGTGGGCAACACATGAATCAAGGTTCATTCAGCAAGGTCACTTTTCCAAATGCCTGCCAGCTGATGCGCTGGCATTTTCATCCCATGGGTTTCGAAGCGACCATGGATGCACCGGGCAGCATGGTTGCTCGTCTATTCGACCGAGCCAGCGGCGAAACCATGATCGCCATTGCCGGTATTCCTTGTGCAACGGTCATGAACGCTGCCGATGTAGAGCGGATTATCGAAGCGGTCGAGGATGAGCTGGAAGCGTTCATTCCTCCGCAGGCGCTTAGGAGTTATGCCTGACGGTCAGGACAAAGGCGCGGGACTATTGTGGCGAGGGGGCTTGCCCCCGTTGGGCTGCGCAGCGGCCCCAAAAAAACATTCACTGCGATCCTCCAGGTAAAACGCATCAACCGGATTTGCGACTGCTACGCAGCCGAACGGGGGCAAGCCCCTCGCCACACAAGCCCGCTCCCACATGAATTGCGCTTAACTGATAGACATCAGGGCCTGGGCCAAATCGGCGCGTAGGTCTTCGACATCCTCCACCCCCACAGACAAACGCACCAGCGCATCGCTGATACCTAGCTGCGCGCGGGTTTCTGCGGGGATGGTGGCATGAGTCATGATCGCCGGGTGCTCGATCAGGCTTTCCACCCCGCCCAGGCTCTCGGCCAAGGCAAAGATCCGCACACTCTCGAGAAAACGCCTGGCGCCCGTCAGGTCGCTGTTCAGCTCGACGGAAATCATCCCGCCGAACCCGCGCATCTGCCGCCGCGCCAATTCGTGCTGCGGATGCGATGGCAGGCCCGGATAATACACGCGTGCCACTTGCGGCTGACGCTCCAGCCATTGCGCCAACTCCAGCGCGTTGCTGCAATGACGTTCCATGCGCAGCGCCAGGGTTTTCACCCCGCGCAAGGTGAGGAAGGCGTCGAACGGCCCGGCGATAGCCCCCACTGCGTTCTGCAAAAAGCCCAGGCGCTCGGCCAGATCGACGTTTTGCCCGACCACCGCGATGCCGCCGATCACGTCGGAATGACCGTTCATGTACTTGGTCGTCGAGTGCAGCACGATATCGAAGCCCAACTCCAGCGGGCGCTGGATCCACGGGCTGGCGAAGGTGTTGTCCGCCACGCAGATGATGCCGCGCTCGCGACAGATGCGTGCGACGGCGGCGAGGTCAGTGAGGCTGAGCAAAGGATTGCTCGGCGTCTCGACCCAGACCATCCGCGTGTCATGCTGCAACGCCGCTTCGAAGGCCGTCAGGTTCGTCAGATCGACAAAGCTGAAGCGATGCCCCGCGCTGCGTCGGCGCACCCGCTCGAACAGGCGGAAAGTCCCGCCGTACAGATCATTGCCGGAGACGATGTGCGCGCCTGCGTCGAGTAGTTCGAGTACGGTGCCGATCGCCGCCAGTCCGGAAGCAAAGGCGAAAGCCTGGGTGCCGCCCTCAAGATCCGCCACGCAACGCTCCAGCGCAAAGCGCGTCGGGTTGTGCGAACGCCCGTAATCGAAGCCCTTGTGCACGCCGGGGCTCTGCTGCGCATAGGTGGAGTTGGCGTAAATCGGCGGCATCAGCGCCCCGGTGGTCGGGTCCGGTGTTTGTCCGGCATGGATCACGCGGGTGGCAAAGCCCCGCGGTGCGGTGGTTTCATCGTGCTGACTCATGCCAGTGATCTCCGCAAGTGATTGAGCATGTCGACGCGGGTAATCAGGCCATGGAAGCCCGAGGTGTCGGCGATGATCGCCACCAGCCCACGGTCGAGCACCGCCTCCAGTTCAGCAAGACTGGCGCCGGGAGGCAGGGTTTCGAGTTTGTCGGTCATCGCGCTGGTCACGGTCATGCGAAAATGCGTAGCGTCTTCATGCACGCCAAACAGAATATCGGACTCGTCGATGACCCCGACCAGCCGCTGCCCATCCACCAGCACCGGCAGTTGCGATACATCCGCCAGGCGCATGCGCTGGAACGCCGTGAGCAAGGTGTCGTCCGGGCCGACGCTGACCACCCGGCCATCCTCGAAACGCCGCGCGATCAGGTCACGCAAATCGCCGTAGCGTTTGCGCGCAAGCAGGCCCTGATCGTTCATCCACTGGTCGTTATAGATCTTCGACAGATAACGGGTGCCGGTGTCGCAAACGAAACTGACCACCCGCTTCGGCTCGGTTTGCTCGCGGCAATAGCGCAATGCCGCCGCCAGCAAGGTGCCGGTCGAAGAGCCGCCGAGAATGCCTTCGGCGCGCAGCAGCTGGCGGGCATGATCGAAGCTTTCCTCGTCGCTGATTGAATAGGCCTTGCGCACGCTGGAAAGGTCGGCAATCGACGGAATGAAGTCCTCGCCGATGCCCTCCACCGCCCAGGAACCGGGCGTACCGAGGGTGCCGCTGCGGCTGTATTCGGCCATCACCGAGCCGACCGGATCGGCCAGCACCATTTCCAGATTCGGTTGTACGCGCTGAAAGAAACGAGTCAGCCCGGTCAGCGTGCCGGCCGAACCGACACCGACCACGATGGCATCCACATCATGCTGAGTCTGCGCCCAGATCTCCGGCGCGGTGCTGCACTCGTGGGCCAGCGGGTTGGCCGGGTTGTTGAATTGATCGGCGAAAAACGCGTCGGGAATATCCTTGGTCAATCGCGCCGCGACATCCTGATAATAATCGGGATGGCCCTTGCCGACGTCGGAGCGGGTGATATGCACTTCGGCGCCCATCGCCTTGAGGTGCAGGACCTTCTCGGTGGACATCTTGTCCGGCACCACCAGCACCACCCGATAACCCTTGGCGCGGCCAACCAGTGCCAGGCCCAGACCGGTGTTACCGGCCGTCGCCTCGACGATGGTGCCGCCGGGGCGCAAGCGACCATCGCGCTCGGCGGCGTCGATCATCGCCAGGCCGATGCGATCTTTGATCGAACCGCCTGGGTTCTGCGATTCAAGTTTGAGAAACAGTGTGCACGGGCCGGTATCGAAGCGGCTGATACGCACCAGCGGCGTATTGCCGATCAGTTCGAGCACGGCGGGACGGGAGTTGTTCGGCATGTCGTCACCTCGCTACGGGTATCCGCACTGGATGGACAGCGACCTGAAGCCAGTCGAGCACATCCGTCGCGGTCAAAGCCTCGCTTGGACCATAGGCCGGGATCGCGCCACTCGCAACTTTTGTGGCGAGCGAGCTTGTTGTGGCGAGGGAGCTTGCTCCCGCTTGAGTGCGCAGCGCTCACAAAAACCGGCAATGCTTGTCGCATTTTTGGGGCAGCTACGCAGCCCAGCGCGAGCAAGCTCCCTCGCCACAGGTTTTTTTGACTCAAGACTCTCTTGAGGATCAGGCCTGCACTTTTCCCTGACGGTGATCAGCAAAAAACGCCTTGCCCTTGCCGATCCGGTCGGAGGCCTTGGGCATATTCGCCGCCTGGGTATCCTGGCCATCGACATACCAGTAGCAATGGCTCACCGCCCGGGTGATGCCCACGTACGCCAGTCGCAGGATCTCGTCTTTCTGTGCGCTGTCGTAGGGCTCGCTGTCGCCGGCCCTGCCGAGCCCGGCCATGCGATAGACCTGGTTCTTGTAAGGCGAACTGGTCAGATGCTGGCAATCTCCCAGCAGGAATACCGCATCAGCTTGCAGGCCTTTGGCGCTGTGATAGGTCAGTTGCTTGAGCCGTCGCGCGTCGTACGGCAAGCTAGAATCAACATTAACTACAGACTGAATATGCTCTTCTATCAATGACTTATCGCTACTTTTTCGATAAAGCATCAAGATTGAATCGCCTTTTCTGTAGTGCTCAATCAGGCGCTGGGCCATGCCCTGGTCATCCCGATCGAGAACGTTCACCGGCAGCAACGCCTTGGGTTCTCCGCTGGCCTTGGCCTTCTTGCCGGCGATTGCCGGTGCGGCGCGGACGATGTGCTCCGCCGCGTCGATGATGTGCTGATGGCTGCGGTAATTGTCGCTGAGCATCACCTTGGTCGTGCTCGGTGACGGAAACTCCTTGTTGAACTCCATGAAGTAGCTCGGCGAGCTGCCACGCCAGCCGTAAATCGATTGCCAGTCGTCCCCCACACACAGCAATGACGAGCGTTGCGCCCCGCGCCCTACGTGCATGGCCGGGCCACGACTGCGGATCTCGGCCAAGCTGGCGCGAATCCAGGAAACGATCTGCGGCGACACGTCCTGGAACTCATCGATCATCAAGTGCGACATCGGCCTGAGCAGTTCATCGCCGAGCAACTTGAGATTCTCCGGTGAATGCTCGCTGAACAGGGCAAACATCCGGTTGTAGGTCATCACGGGTGGCGATTGATCCAGCAGATGATCTTCCAGCGCTCGCCAGAACAGGCTCAAGGCCTCGAAGAAGAATCGGTCCGGGTCATCCTTGGCGAAACTCATCTGGCCCACGGCATTGGGCACATCCAGGCCGAGGTTTTCGATAAACCCGGCTGCCGCGACAAAACAGTCCAGCAACGGCGCGGAAGCAAGTTCGCCCTTGACCTTGTAATCAAAGCCCGGCCCGGCGCTGGCATCACCGGCAAGCGACGCCAAAACACGTTTTGAAGATTCGTAACTATCCATCCATATCAATGGCTTACGACAGAAAGCTTGAAACAGGGTGCGCTTTACAGCCCATTCCGCACGCACGGTCAGCTTGGCATTCGGGCGGCTGACCTGTGGGTTTTCCCGAGGATCGAAACCCAGCACCACCCAGGCATCCAGTGCCGGAATATAGCCGTGGCAATGGAAGGTCGAACCGTTGATGTCGAAGGTCTGACGGTTCGGCTCGATGCCCTTGATCGGCCAGGCACCGGCGCGAAACCACAGGTCCTCAATGGTGTCGCACAGCTCTTCATCGCGTTTGGCGGCCAGTTCAGTCACCGCCATGCGTTTTTGCACGTCCGGGTGATCGCGTTCCAGTTCCTTGAGCTGCAAGGCGTGACGAGACAACGGTTTGATCAATTCACGGAAACGCTCATCGCGAGTGTGCAGGTTGTGATAGCAGGCATTGAGTTGCTGGCGCTGGGCGTCGTTGATTCGCAGGTCGAAGGGATTGCTATCGACCTCCTCATCGGCACCCTGAACGCGGAAGCTGAGGTTTTCGAAGGCTTGCAGCCGTTCGAAACCCGGCAGGCTACGCACCATTGGCAGGATCCGCGAATGAAAGGTGCGCACCAGGTCCCGCGCTTCTTTGAAGCTGAGTGCCCGGCCCCACACGGCAAACAGTTCGATCAGCTTATTGATGAAGTCCTTGCGCGACTCGCGGGTAAAGGTCACCACGGTCATCGAGCTCAGCTCAAACCCCAGGTAATGGCTGAGCAACAGGATTCGCAGCACCAGAGTGGTCGACTTGCCCGCACCCGCCCCGGCGATCACTGAAGTCGACGGTGTGTCACTGAAAATCATTTTCCATTGGGCAGCGCTTGGCTGGGCATGCGCAGGCAGCAGTCGCGCCACGTCGGCCTTCATGCGCTTCTTCAGCTCGGCGCTCAATGGCAGGCGCCAATCGTCGAACAGGTTGTCATCGACGTTAGGCGGTCGATGCTCGGTCGAGCGCGAGTCACGAATCAGCAGCACTTGCCGGCCTTCTTCCAGGCCCTCGAGCTTGCCTTCCTTATAGCCGTATTCCACGCCAGCGCTGTGACCGCTGCGAAAACCGTCGGCTTGCCCGTGCAGCCAGGACGCACGGTGTTGCGCGCGCAAGCGGGTCAGGCCGTGGCCAAAGAACCGGGCGGCCAGACGTTTGAGCAAAGGCATCTCGGCCAGGGGACGAAGTTCGGGCGGAAGATCGGGTGTGTGTTGCGGCACGCAGGCGGACTCCAGTGTGTGAGGCTGTCGAGGGCTATGGTGTCTGCATTTGCCGTTGAGTTCTAGTGAAATGCTTACAGGTCATTGGCTTATGCGATGAAGTGAAGGCTGGATGAGAAAAATTCGAGATTATTCGATATCAAATAATTCGATGGTATTGAGGCATTTTTTACGCTTTTTATCGATGGGTGCCTGATGGATGATACTGACCATCAACCACCGGTTCTCGTTTGTGGCTCAGACGTTCTGCCCCATGACGAACCTTTTTCAGGAGACGATCATGCTTGAACTCAGACCTTTCAACTCCCTGGGCGGCGCGCACCATGGCTGGCTGGATGCTCATCACCACTTTTCGTTCGCCGAGTACTACGACCCCAAACGCATGAACTGGGGCAACCTGCGGGTATGGAACGATGACGTGATTGCCCCCGGCACCGGGTTCCCGCAACACCCGCACCGGGACATGGAAATCATCACCTACGTTCGTGAAGGCGCGATTACCCACCAGGACAACCTGGGCAACAAGGGCCGCACTGAAGCGGGTGATGTTCAGGTCATGAGCGCCGGCACCGGGATCGCCCACAGTGAATACAACCTGGAAGCGACCGAGACCCGGATCTTTCAGATCTGGATCATCCCCAACGAAACCGGTCTGGCACCGTCGTGGGGCGCCAAGCCCTTCCCCAAAGGCCAGCGCGAAGGCTTCGTGACCCTGGCCAGCGGCAAGGCCGGCGACGATCAAAGCCTGCGGATTCGCGCCGATGCGCGTCTGGTGGCGGCCAACCTGAAAGCCGGGGAAACGGCGGAGTATCGTCTGGACAGTGGCCGTCGCGCTTATCTGGTGCCAGCGACAGGAGCGATTGAAGTCAATGGCTTGCGCGCACAAGCTCGAGACGGGGTTGCGATAGCCGATGAGCAAGTGTTGCGGGTGACTGCGATCGAGGACAGTGAAATCGTGTTGGTGGATTTGGCTTGATAAGGTAAATGCGCGACAAAAAAAGGGGCGACCGTTAATGGTCGCCCCATTTTTATGTGTAGCCATTGTGATGAGGGGATTTACCGTGGCGAGGGGGCTTGCCCCCGTTGGGTTGCGAAGCAGCCCCAAAACCAGCAAGCGCGGTGCATCAGGTACACCGCATGCAATGGTTTACGACTGCTTCGCAGCCGAACGGGGGCAAGCCCCCTCGCCACAGGCAAGACCCCACACCACAGGGGCCTCAATCACTTCGCAGAAATTGCGCCATCCACAAGCGTCTGAGCCTCGGCCACCAGTTGCTTGAGGTGGTCGTCACTGACAAAGCTTTCTGCGTAAATCTTGTAGATGTCCTCGGTGCCCGACGGCCGCGCCGCGAACCAGCCGTTCTCGGTCATGACTTTCAGACCGCCGATGGCCTGGTCGTTGCCCGGCGCATGGCTGAGGATGCTCTGGATCGCTTCGCCCGCCAGTTGAGTCGAGGTGACCTGCTCCGGCGACAATTTGCTCAGCAGAGCTTTCTGTTCAGGGTTGGCCTTGGCGTCAACGCGTACCGAGAACGGCTCACCCAGTTCATCGGTCAACGCGCGATAGGCCTGGCTTGGATCACGGCCCGTGCGAGCGGTCATTTCAGCGGCCAGCAGCGCCGGAATCAAACCGTCCTTGTCGGTACTCCAGACACCGCCGTCCTTACGCAGGAACGACGCACCGGCACTTTCTTCACCGCCAAAACCCAGGGAGCCGTCGAACAGACCGTCGGCAAACCATTTGAAACCGACCGGCACTTCGTACAGACGACGGCCCAGACGTTTGGCGACGCGATCGATCAAGCCGCTGCTGACCACGGTTTTACCCACGGCCGCATCGGCGCGCCACTGTGGACGGTTCTGGAACAGGTAGTCGATCGACACCGCGAGGTAGTTGTTCGGCGCCAGCAAACCACCGGACGGAGTCACGATGCCATGACGGTCGTGGTCCGGGTCGCAGGCAAACGCCACGTCGAAACGCTCTTTCAGGCCGATCAGGCCTTGCATCGCGTGACTGGACGATGGGTCCATGCGGATCTGCCCGTCCCAGTCAACGGTCATGAAACGGAACGTTGCATCAACCTGTTTATTCACCACTTCCAGGTCCAGGCGGTAGTGCTCGGCAATTGCCGACCAGTAGCGCACCCCTGCTCCGCCCAGCGGATCGACACCCAGACGCAGCTTCGCATCGCGGATGGCGTCGAAGTCGATCACGTTGATCAGGTCAGCGACATAGGTGTTGAGGTAATCGTGACGATGGGTAGTGCTGGCCTTCAGGGCCTGCTCGTAGCTGATGCGTTTGACGCCGGCGAGCTTGGCTGCCAGCAACTCGTTGGCCTTGGCTTCGATCCACTTGGTGATGTGGGTATCGGCCGGGCCGCCGTTGGTTGGGTTGTACTTGTAGCCACCGCTCTGCGGCGGGTTGTGGGACGGCGTGATGACGATGCCGTCCGCCAGGCCTGAAGTGCGCCCACGGTTGTAGCAAAGAATCGCATGGGAAATGGCCGGCGTCGGAGTGTACTCATCGCCTTCGGCGATCATCACCGTCACACCGTTCGCTGCCAGCACTTCCAGGGCGCTGGCACCGGCCGGCGTGGACAGCGCGTGGGTGTCGATCCCGACGAACAGCGGGCCATCGATGCCCTGGGCTTCGCGATACAGGCAGATCGCCTGGCTGATGGCCAGGACGTGCCATTCATTGAAACTCAAGTCGAACGAGCTACCTCGGTGTCCGGACGTGCCGAAGGCGACGCGCTGGGTAGAAATGGCTGCATCGGGCTGGCCGGTGTAATAGGCCGTTACCAGTCGCGGGATGTCGACCAACAGTTCTGCCGGTGCCGGTTTGCCCGCAAAAGGACTGAGTGTCATGCAAAACCTCTGAGAGAGAGTGGTTCGGGATAGGAACGCAGTTTACTGACAGTTTGGCTGTCGCGCGACGTTATCGAATGTCAGGTTCCGAGGAGCGCTGGCGCCTCGGCTCAATCGATCGACTCCAGACGCAAGGCATCCCCCAGCAGCCCCAATGCAACGACGAGCTCGTGGTCGCCACCGAACGTATGACTCAGGCGCAAGTGCTGCGTGTGCATGCCCTGCAGACTGAACAACTCCCCCGGTGCGATGACCACTTGCTGCTTGAGCAGTCTCTGGAACACTCGATGTACATTGACCTGGCGCAACGAGCGAATCCAGACCGTCGCGCCGCCCTGGGGCTCGACGAAATGCAGCGATTCCGGCAGACGCTCCTGGAGCAGCTGGGTCATCAGCACCATGCGCTCCTTGAGCAGTCGACGCAACACCAGCAGGTGTTGATCGATGCGTCCGTTGCTGTACAGCCGTGCAATGGCTTTCTGACGAATCAGCGACAGACGGAATGCCCGCAGCAGAAAGTGCCGTTGCAGTTCGGCACGCAGTTGTCGCGAGAGCAGGTAACCAAAGGGCGCCTCCGAGCCGATGATTTTCTCGAAAGTGGAAAACACGATCAGCCGATCAGGGTCCACCAGGTCACGAAACCGCAAGCCGCTCGGTTCGAATTCGAGCTCGCCGTAACAATCGTTCTCCAACACCCAACAGCCATGCCGTTCCAGCAGTTGCGCAGTGGACTGCCGGTTGTCGTCAGGCGCCACGCTCCCGCGCGGCATGTTCAGTCCCGATGAAAGCATCATCAGTCGCACCCGCCCGGTCTCGAGCTGCTCTCTCAGCTGTTCGAGATGCAGGCCACCACAGGCTTGCAGCGGCAACTCGACAACCTGCACGTCTGCGTCCTGGAACAAGCGCAGAATCACCCAGTCGCACGGCGACTCGACCACCACCACCGAATCTTTGAGCTCAAGAACGGCGATCAATATTTCAAGTACGCCGCGCATATCTGCGCCGATATAGACATCATCGGCATGCCAGCAGCGTGTCGGTGAAGTGGTGTAGCGTGCCGCAAGGGCCGTGCGCAGTTCCAGCTCGCCGCAGGGTTGTGAAGACGGTTGCGGCTGGCGCGGATACTGGCGCAGCAATTCTCTCTCCAGCAACAACAACGGGCTGTCCAGGGGTTGTAACAACGCCGGTTCATCGGCGCTCAACACCAGCATGCCGGGGCGCCTGGCGTTGACATAGACTGTTTCGAGCAGGTCTTTGCCGCTGCCGGGCAGGCCGATAGAGGACACCGGCAGTGCGTAATAGCCTGACTTGGCAACCGAATAGATGCGTCCTTCCTTCTCCAGCAGCGAATAGGCGTATTGAATGGTCGAGATCGACACACTCAAACGATCCGCCAACTGCCGCAATGAGGGCAGGCGCACTCGCACGTCACTGCCCGGCTCATTGATCAGATTGTTCAGGTAGCGGTACACCGCCTGGTACGCGAAATCGGAATCTCGTGATCCTTTCATGGGTGATGACCGAACACGCTACGAACGTCATGACGCACTCTCGATCCATCCGCCAAACCAGGAACGCTCACTGGCCCATCGACCATTCGCCAGTCACTGCTGTTTCATTCCCGGAGTCCATGCCTTCGGCTTGCACGCCTGCGTCGCCGCTTTCCGTACCGGGCACCCTACCCTCGTCCCGAACCACCGGCCCCATGCGGTAAAGGGTACCGATCAGGCTGACCGACAACCCGCTGACATCAACCATCCACTGCAGAACCTGCTCGGGTGCCGGACCGCCCTGCATCGCCCGGTGCAATTCCGGCAGCGCCACCAGCATGCCGGGATGGCATTGACGAAGAAAATGCTCCAGGGCCGCGCCGTTATCGACAAACGGGGCGAACAGCAGGCACACCAGTTGGGCTTCACTCAAGCCGAGGTTCTTTTGTGCCTCGGCCGTCGCCAATCCGCGCTGATCGGCCATTGTCAGCGGATTGCCGAAGGTCTCCATTGCCTGCTCGCAAAAACGCTCGGGCAACTGTTTACGGCGCATCATCACCAGTGCCCTTTGCAGATACTCGATGACGCCCTCTTCGTAGGTGCGACCGTGCACAAAGCGCGCTTGCAAGCCGCGAAGGTGCGCGGATATCGACAGGCTGACATAGTCGTTATCACTGAGTTGAGCCGTCAGTTCGTCAGGTTGGAAGCCGAGGAAGTCAGTGAGCAGCGGCCAGCGCTCTTCCAGGTTGCTGACCAGCATGTCGTGGATGTCGATGAAGGTCGTGCGACGGCAGGCCTCAAAGCGCTCGGCAGGACGCCACGCAGCCTGAGCAGAGTCGGAATAAAACTCGCGATAGCAGTCGCTGCCCAGTTCATCGAGCCGCGCGAACAATCCCTCGTAGCCCGTTTCATGGCGGCTCGTCGGCGCAAGCCCGGCCTTGGCTGCGGCACGGTTCAAACCCTCGATAAACTGCGCCTGCCGACGGGGTGAATCGCTGCTGACCATGACATCGACGCCGTTGTCCCAGCGGGCAATTTGTCCATAAAAATCACCTGTGGCCAGGTACCCGTCGTCCCACAACTCAAGCGGCCCGTTCCAGGCCCGACGGTGCCCGACCATCAGCAGATTGAGCCGATTCGACTCGCGGCCGGCTTCGGAGATTGGCGCCAAGTGATTGAACGGCAGGACCTCACGATTATCGACCATCAACATTTCGACCCGGGGATCGTCGAAGAGAAACAATGCACTGCTGCTGCGATGGATGTTTTCCAGTGCTGTCGAAGCCGTACCATTCAAGCGCAAAGTGGCCACTCGCAGCTGAAACGTCGCCGGTGCCCGTCCGGCGATACTCAGTTGTGCGGCGCGCAGCAGCGCCAGTGTGTAGCAGCTATCGCGGGACCCGGACTGGATCGCCAACACCTTGTAATCGCCGATACGCTCCATACCTCCAGCCGACACCACCAGGCGCTGAATCATCAGTTGCAATGCCGTGCGCTCGGCGCGAGAGAAAAAGCTCAGCAAGCGCTGCAGTACTTGTTGATAAACATAATTCATTGCCTGTTCATGGGTATGGGTCATCATTGTTTACCTGTTACTCATAAGTTCGACGCCACGCAAACAATTACATGCACTGCGCGACGGATTGCCTGTCATGAATGGGGTGGCGGGGTTGTTATCAAATGCTAGCACTTAAGCATTTTGTAATTATTTGAAATGGTTGCATGTCTCGAGAACCCCAAACAGGGAAAGACCGCCGCAACGCCCGGCAGGACGGGCGCTTTTCGGCCCCGAGCGATTTCCTAGGAAATTTCCGACAACATCCCACAGACGTGTAATACAAGAAATAAAGAAAGAAGTTGCCAATAAATGTATGACCGCCGAGCGGCGTCGAATTATTTGTTGAGCATGTATTGCCGATGCGCGTTGAAAAGTTTCAACCTGATACCCAGCCATGACTCTTTCCTTGAGATGAAATAATCATTCAATTATCAGGGCTTACATAATGATTAGAAGATACAGATTGAGAGCAAAAACCAGTTCAGTTGCTGAACCGCCCCACCGTGGGATCGATGGAATGTCTCATTTTGGAGGTTTTGACAGCGGAAAAGTCCGTGCTTGCACGGACCTTTCCAGAGGGGCTTATACAAAGAGGCTCGTACGAAGAGCTCAGGCAGGTTCGACCTCAAGGGCGACCCGTTCGCGGCATGGGCATTCGTCCATGTAGCGGTGCGCTTCGACAAACTGGGAAAACGGGAACACCCGAGTCTTGAGTGGCAGCAGCACACGGTCCGCGGTCAACTGGTTGATGTCGCGCAGGGCACGTTGCAGTGCGGCCTGATCCTGGAGGATGCCCAGCTCCGGCTTGCCGGTGAAGTTGCCGATGCAGTGCACGAAGAACTGAATGTTCTTCTGGAACGCCGCACAGGCCGGGAATGGCGTCTGGTTACCGCCTTGCAGGCCATAGAGCACCAAGCTGCCGCGAGGCGCGAGCACATCGCCGAGCAGCGACATCTGCGGGCCACCCAGGCCATCGAAAACCACATCGACGCCACGGTTGTCGGTAATTTTGTTGATCCGCATCAGCAGATCTTCTTCTTCGGTGACGATGACTTTTTCGGCACCCAGCGACAGCAGGTATTCACGCTCATCCGCGGTTTTGGTCGCAGCGATTACTCGCACACCAAGGGCTTTGCCCAATTGCACGAACGACGGCCCGGCGCAGTGACTGGCGTCGGTCACCAGAGCGAATTGCCCGGGTTTGACGCGCGCCAGATCGGTGTAGCCAAAATAGGCGACCAATAGCGGCGTGTAATGCACGCTGGCTTCGACCGGACTGAGCACGTCCGGGTAGCGGGTCAGCGCCGTGCGCGGCAGAACGATCTGTTCGCCGTAGACCGGATAGTCGTTGGGGCTTTCGGCCGGGAAGCTGGCGACCTTGTCACCGATAGCGAGGTCATCGACTCCCTCGCCGAGCGCCGTGACCACGCCGGCCATTTCATGACCCAGGCCTGAAGGCAGGCGAGCATGGGACGAGGCCAGGTTCTGGCGCCAGAGAATGTCGTACCAGCTGATGCCTATCGCCTCGACACGCACCTGCACTTCGCCCGGCGCAGGCAGAGCGGCCGCATGCTCTTCGCATTTGAGCACCTCGGCTGGACCAAACTTGTGAAAACGGATCGTGCGGGACATCGCAAACCTCGTCAAAGTAACCTCTAATGCCCTGAACTCTATCTGGGCTTTCTACCCAAGACCATCAGTGGCTATTAATAGTCGACATGCCTGTCATTGATTCCGCAGCGACGGCGACATCATCCAATGCCGTAAAAACCGAAGCAGCCTTTCAGGGAAAACTGAATTACCCTGTGCAGAGTACCAGCCTTTCCCCGTAAGATTCACGCCGGCCATTGTTCTCATATGGTCGCTCACGTCAAGTTTGCTGAATCTGCCAGGACCCCAGATGAATCGTAATGACCTGCGTCGTGTCGACCTGAACCTGTTGATCGTTTTCGAAACACTGATGCACGAGCGCAGTGTGACCCGCGCTGCGGAGAAATTGTTCCTCGGCCAGCCAGCCATCAGCGCGGCGCTCTCGCGCCTGCGCGGGCTGTTCGATGACCCGTTGTTCGTGCGCACCGGCCGCAGCATGGAACCTTCCGCCCGAGCGGTGGAAATCTTCGCCCTGCTCTCGCCGGCCCTGGATTCAATTTCCACTGCGGTCAGTCGCGCGGCGGAATTCGATCCGGCCACCAGCACCGCGGTGTTCCGCATCGGCCTGTCGGACGATGTCGAGTTCGCCTTGCTGCCGATGCTGCTCAAGCGGCTGCGCGCCGAGGCACCAGGCATCGTGCTGGTGGTGCGTCGGGCCAACTACATATTGATGCCGAACCTGTTGGCCTCGGGCGAAATTTCCATTGGCGTCAGCTACACCGCCGACCTTCCCGCCAACGCCAAACGCAAAGTACTGCGCCGCAGCATGCCGAAACTGTTGCGTGCCGACACAGTGCCGGGGCCGTTGAGCCTGGATGACTTCTGCGCCCGCCCCCACGCGCTGGTGTCGTTCGCGGGCGACCTGAGCGGCTTTATAGATGAAGAGCTGGAGAAACTGGGGCGCAAACGGCACGTGGTGTTGGCGGTGCCGCAGTTCAACGGGCTGAGCACACTGATCAGCGGCACCGACATCGTGGCCACCGTCCCGGACTACACCGCCGAAGCGTTGACCGCCGCCGGTGGTGTTCGGGCGGAAGATCCACCGTTGCCGGTGCGCAGCTTTGAATTGCACATGGCCTGGCGCGGGTCGCAGGATAATGATCCGGGTGAGCGGTGGTTGAGGTCGCGGATTCAGATGTTCTTCGGCGACCCTGAGAGTCTTTAGGCGTCGCCGGATAGGCTGTTTATCTGATCATTTCTGCCTTTCCACAAACCATGGAGCTCCATTCACTTCCAGTTGATTGCTACATTGGGGGCACATCTGAGGGCATGCTTTGGATGGTTTGAAAAGGATGCCCCCAGGGCTTGCTCAACGTCCCGAGAATGCCACATTAGTAGCTATCTGGAATAAATGCACATGTCGGTCCTGCGTATAGCTGTTGTAGTTGGATGCATTTGGGTAGATTCGGTGTTGGCAGCGGAGCCGACCGAAAAAGTCGTGCGGATTGCACAACTCGTGATAGACCCTGCTCAATTGGCGGCTTACCAAACGGCGGTCAAGGAGGAAATAGCTGACTCTGTTCGCCTTGAGCCAGGCGTGCTCGCGATTTATTCGGTGGCGGAAAAGGACCACCCGAACCGCCTTCACTTCTTCGAAATCTATGCAAACGAAGCGGCCTACAAAAGCCACATCGCATCTGCCCATTTTCAGAAATACGTGAATACGACAAAGTCGATGATCGTGTCCAGAACGCTTATCGAAACCGACCCGGTGCAACTCAGCGCACAGCAAGGTCAATGATTGGGCAATTATTTGCTCGGATTGTGCAATCAGGCCCGCAGGCACAGCTCTATAGTTAGCCGTTATTAAGAGCAAGCTGCTGCTCAACATTCCGGAGAGCTGTCCTATCATGAGCGTCCTCACCATCAATGGCCGTGAATACACGGTTGACGTAGATCCCAGCACCCCCATTCTCTGGACCCTGCGTGACACCTTGGGGATGACCGGCACTAAGTTCGGCTGCGGCGCGGCGCTGTGCGGCGCCTGCACTGTTCACCTGGATGGTCAGGCCATTCGATCCTGTGTGACGCCAATAGCAGCGGCCGAGGGTCGCAAGATCACCACCATCGAAGCGGCGACAAATGGCAGCGACCCGGTCGGTGCTGCCGTGCATGAGGCTTGGGTCAAGCACGACGTGGCGCAATGTGGCTACTGCCAGAGCGGTCAAATCATGAGCGCGACGGCTTTTCTAAAAGTCCAACCCAAAGGCAAGCAACCCACCGCTGCCGAGATCGATTCAGCCATGGCGGGCAATATTTGCCGCTGCGGTACCTACGCCCGTATTCGCGCGGCGGTGGCGGATGCCGCTAAAGTCCTTGCCTGACCGGAGCTCACCATGCTGAACGACATCTTTTCCCAAGAGCTTCCGCGTTCCCTGCAACACCTACTCGAACGCGACCAAGCCGACGGTGCCTTCACACTTCCACGCCGCAGTTTCCTCAAAATCGTCGGGATTGGCGGCCTGGCTCTGGGTGCCTTTCCGCACTTGGCGCTGGCGCAGGAAGCCACTGGCGGTGACGCTGCGCTGCTCAAACCGAGTCAGCAACCCTCTGCATTCGTGCAGATCGACTCCAGCGGACAGGTCACTGTAACGATCAACCGGCTGGAGTTCGGTCAGGGCGTTCAGACCGGACTGCCGATGATTCTCGCTGAGGAACTCGATGCCGACTGGAGTCTCGTGCGTAGCCGCAACGGCAATAACAACACGGCCTACCAGGACCCGGTCTTCGGCATGCACCTCACCGGCGGCTCCAATTCGATCAAAAACAGCTACACCCAGTACCGCGAACTGGGTGCGCGCGCTCGGGCCATGCTGCTCGCGGCAGCGGCCGCACGCTGGAACGTGGAGGTCACGCGCCTTAGCACTCAAGCGGGCATGGTGCTTGGCCCGGCAGGCCTTAAAGCGAGTTACGGGGAACTGGCAGAGGCTGCGATGGCGTTGCCCGTGCCCGACAAGGTCACGCTCAAGGATCCCAGGGATTTCCGCATCATTGGCCAGGCCACTACGCGCATCGATGCCAAGGCCAAGAGCAGTGGCCAGCAGGATTTCGGCATCGACATGCACTTGCCCGGACAGCTCACTGCCGTTGTTGCGCGCCCACCGGTGTTCGGTGCAAAAATCGCCTCCCTGGATGACAGCGCCGCACGCGCAATTAAGGGGGTAAAAGCCGCGTTGCGAGTGCCTCTGGACGGCGGCGCCGAAGGTGTCGCGGTGATTGCCGATGGCTACTGGCAGGCGAAGCTTGGACGCGACGCATTGAAGCTGCAATGGGACCTGGCCACCGTCGAGAAGGTAGACAGCGAACAGCAACTGATCCAGTACCGGGCGTTAGCGGGTCAACCGGGCTTGGTCCACTTTGACGCCGACATGGCACCGCTTGCTACAGCCAAGCATCAATTGGAGGCAGAGTTCGTATTTCCCTACCTGGCTCATGCGCCCATGGAACCGCTGAACTGCACCGTGCAGATTTCCGATAAGGGCGCACAACTGTGGGTTGGCACTCAGTTTCCGGGGGGTGACAGTGCCGCCGCGGCCAAGGTACTGAATCTGAAACCCGAGCACATTCAAATCAACGTGCAAACGGCCGGCGGTGGTTTTGGCCGGCGTGGCGTGCCCACCAGTGATTTCATCGTGCAGGCGTGTGAAGTCGCTAAAGCCGCACGGTCAGTTGGGCTGAATGTTCCCATACGGACTCTCTGGAGCCGCGAAGACGATATCAAGGGCGGCTATTACCGCCCCATGCACCTGCATCGCGCGCGTATAGGCTTTGACGACAGCGGCACGGTGGTGGCGTGGGACCATGTCTTGATCGGGCAATCGATCCTTACCGACACGATGTTTGGAGGCCAGATTAAGAACGGCATTGACCCGACGGCGACAGAAGGCATGCGTGCCCCTTATCCCCTACCGATGCGGCTGACAGTCCACCATCCCAAGCTCAACGTACCCGTGCTGTGGTGGCGCAGCGTGGGCTCTACCCACACGGCCTTTGTGATGGAGACATTGCTCGACGAGATTGCGCGAACGACGAAGCAAGACCCGGTGGCATACCGAATGAAGCTGTTTGGCGAGCAAAGCCCGCGCCATCGCGAAGCGCTGCAATTAGCGGTGGACAAGAGCGGGTATGGCAAACGTCAACTGTCTGCCGGACACGCGTGGGGCGTTGCGGTCCATGAGTGTTTCAGTTCGGTAGTGGCTTATGTGGTGGAAGCCTCAGTGCAGAACGGTCGCCCGGTGCTGCACCACGTGACCGCCGGTGTCCATTGCAACCTGGTCGTCAACCCACGCAGCGTTGAGGCCCAAGTGCAAGGCGCCGCGCTGATGGGCTTGTCGATGTGTTTGCCAGGCAATGCCATCACCCTGAAAGACGGCGTCGTGCAGCAAAGCAACTTTGCAGACTTCAGCGTTCCGCGCATCACCGACATGCCCGAGTTCGCGGTCCATATAGTGCCAAGCGCCGAACCGCCCACCGGCATGGGCGAGCCTGGCTTGCCGGCACTGGCCCCCGCTTTTGCAAACGCCATAGCCAGTCTGACGGGTAAGCCAATACGCGAGCTGCCTTTCAAGCTGGGATAAATCGAGGATGCCAGCCCCCCGTCAACGCCATACAGCGGTTCGAGGTGGGGGCGTTGGCCGGGAGAAATGAGGGAGATTATGCGCCTGCCGGTGGATGCGTGCGTGCGGGCGGGCCGAACGGGACGATGCGAACGTCCTGGTAACCGGCTCGTCTCACACGTCACCGATTCCGTCACATACGAATCCGCTTGATATCGCGCTGAGGTGGCTCTCCGAACAGACGACTGTATTCGCGGCTGAATTGCGATGAGCTTTCATACCCCACCAGCCCGCCCGCACTGCTTGCATCGATATTCTGGCTGAGCATCAACTGTCGAGCTGCTTGTAGCCGTAACTGCTTCTGATACTGCAGCGGGCTCATCCCGGTCACGGCCCGAAAGTGTTGGCGAAACGTGGAAGGACTCATATGCGCTTGTGCCGCCAGATCATCCATGCGCAACGTCTGACGGAAATTAACTTTGAGCCAGGCTAATGTCTTGGCAATTTGCTGACTGGGTGAACCGGCGGCTATGACATGCAGCAACTGCGGGCCATGGGTTCCGTTTAACAGCCGGGCAATGATCTCTTCCTTGATCAGCGGAGCGAGGGTCTCAATCCAGTGGGGCTCTTTGAGCAGGTCCACCAAGCGCCTCAGCGCATCCAGCACCCCCACATCCAAAGGCTGTACGGTCACGGGACGAAACGCGTCATCTCGCATACGCTGCGATAACCGCATGCGCTCGGCGACCTGCGTCACGGTGGTGCTGTCGAGTGCCAGCATCATGCCGAGGAATGGCTTGAGCACGCTGGCTTGAGTGACATGGGAAGTGACCGGGAGATCGACACTGGTCACCATCGACTCGCCGGGCGTATAGGGGAGTACTTCACTGCCGACGATCACCTGCTTGCCGCCTTGCAAGGTCACGCCAATTCCCAGGCCGTAGATACAGTGCATGGGCGCCGTAACGGCTTTACGCCGATGCAGGCTCAGACCGGGAATGTCGGTAATGCGGTCGCCGTCGCCAGGAACCAACTGGCTGACCGATTTAGCGAGACGCGTGATATCAGTCATGACTTGGTCGTGTGACAAATCGGTATTCACATTCAACTCCCCAAAAAAACCAGACTTAGAGATAGTCACGGCTGACGCCGTTACTCACCCGAACAATGTCGGCCATGACCGCAAGTGCGATCTCCGCCGGGGTCTTGCTTCCCAGTTTGAGTCCGATCGGCGCATGGATGCGATCAAGCGCATCGTCGTCCAGCCCGCCGATTCGTCTGACCCTTTCCAAGCGCTTTTCACTGGTGCGCCGGGAGCCCATGGCGCCGATATAAAATGCGGGTGTCCTGACGGCTTCGAGCAAGGTCAGGTCGTCAAGTCGAGGATCATGAGTCAAGGCGACAATAGCCGTCGCTGCATGGCATCCGCCTTGGGAAATATAGCTGGCGGGCATCACCTTCATTAACTTTACTTGTGGCATGGCAAACGTTGAAGTCAGTTCTTCGCGCGGGTCACACACGATCACTTCATAGCCCAGGGAGCATGCAAAACTGGCACAGAACTCGGCCACCGGTGAGAGGCCTGCGACCAGCAGGCGCCGGGCTGCCCCCACGAGAATGCGCACTTGATCAATGTCTACAGCGACAGTGGCGTCGACACTCACACCGACCTCAATGTGTCGACGGCAAGTTCCAAGGGCGATATGGCGAACCAACAGATGCTGCCCCTGCAGCGCGCGCAGCAACACCGCGAAGTGCTCCTGCGCAGCGCAATCGGGTTCGAATTTTTCTACCAGGACATCCAGAACCCCGCCGCAAGGCAACGCCCGCGACGGTGGCAGTCCACTCTCGCCATAACGAACAATCTGGTTGAAGTCGTCAAACTCATGTCGACCAAGCCGTTGCAGAAAGTCGTCTTCCACGCATCCACCCGACAGCGAGCCACAGAACGCACCGGACGATAACGCGACCAACATAGACCCAGGGCCACGCGGCGCAGAGCCAAAGGTTGCCAGGACCGTACACAACCACACTTGATGGCCTTGCTCGATCCACTTGAGGGCTTGCTGAATGACCTGCACGTCAAGATTTTGCATGGTGGGTCTCAAACCGATACTTCAACCGAGGACCAACGCCTTTTAGGCGGACGGAAGATCGACCTCAGTATGGGTCTTCGAATCTGGCGATAATTGCCTGATCAAACGACAATATTGCCTATTTTGATTAAAGACTTGGAGGTAGCGCGCTTGTAACCCTATGTTTCAGCGATATCAACTGCTCAAACTGATGAAGGGCATTGCCACATTCGGCGATGTGCACGAACGACTACCCGCAAATGCCATGCCCGTCAGTATCAGGCACCGCCAGCCAAAGGCGTGATCCTCACGGTTGCGGCACGTGCTCGCTCACCGATCATGGGATCCAGGGACACCCCTGAAAATCATTCGTGTTGCTTACGTCGACAAGCGCCGCGCTTGCACCTGCGCGACGACATTGAAGGAGCTGAAGAGCAGCGCTTTGGCCGACGGTTGGCACGCCATGTGAAACAGATCGAGCTCCAGGCGTTGCGCCCTCTCCAGCGCTTGCTCCCCGTGTTCCCTAGAGGACCAGAGAAGCTGCATGAGCGCGCGATCGCCTTCGTCACTCACCTGCACGCACGCTCTGATGAACCCTGGACATGAGCAGGTAAAGCGTTCGACACGGGTCATCAACGACGCCACCAGATCCGGCATGTGGATGGGGTCAACGGTAAATTCAACGAAGTGACTGTACCCGCAGTTTCGGCTTGACCAGGTCATGAAAGCTCTCCTAAAAAGTTATCGTACGGTCGACGTCCACTTTCAGTGCTTACCGAGGGTGGTCGACTGAGCGCGCATCGGCAAACAACGCAAAGCGCTACGCGGGCGTACACAGCACATCGATGCGTCCAGTTTTCAAGCCAATGTGAATAGGCGGTTGAATACGCAGCGCGGGGGCCCGCAATGCGCGGATCGAGCGCTGCCTGGAATAACCAGCGGGGATTTGCCGGCAAGGTTCGAGCGAAACCAACCAGGTCCAGGTGTCCTTCAATGTGCAGGGAGCTAGAAGAGAGGCCATGTCAGGTCCTTCATCGTTGATCAGCATGGCCTCAGTATGCTGCGCCAACGAGCCGCGCTTCTTGCCCGATCGACGCGATTGATTGCTTGATTCAACGCTTATCAAGCGGCATCAACCCATCAGCCCTAGATATTTCGATATGTTTCAAAACTAAAAGCTGCCCAAATCAATCGGAACGCCAGAAGCCTATAGCGCATGAAAAATGTAGTCAGTTGGCAAATGGTCATCAAACGCCAAGCCCAACTGGTGAAGCCGCTGGCGCAACGTTGGAGCATCGACGCGGACCTTCCAGTTGGAACGAGCAGGCCCCACTTTTCCAGCATCGTAGCGAGCAATCGCCTCGGCGAGCTGCAGGCGATCTGGCAAGTACACCGCCAGCGCATTTCCTTTCCATGCAGCCACGTTCAGCCCCAAGGTTTCACACAGCGCAATTTTTGCCTGCGCATCCTCTCTGTCAGCCTGGCGGGAGCGTTCAATCTGATCAGCAAGAACCGGATCAACGATCCGATCTGTAAACAACACCTCACCCTCCTCCCAGACTTCGGGCGGGCAAATCTTGTTTTCCGGATCAAGCGCAATGAACGGATTGATCTCCGCCGGGTATATACGGCACACCAGCGGTCGCTCTTCGTAGATACCGCAACGACCGTCATCGCCGAGGCTTTGGCATTGCACCAGCGCATTGCCCGCAAACACTGCAACGACCCGCACATGGGAATTACCGCAAGGCACCTCGATTGCGCGTCCTGCGGCGTGGGCAAACTGTTGCAGCCCAGCAGTCCAGATGGATTGCTCAAACGCCTCCAGTATGATCGCGACCTCATGCCCTCTTTCCAGCCACTGCCTTGTCTCGTTCAACGTCAGTGGAACCAACCGCCCCTTGCAGCAGATCCCGCAGCCGTTGCACGCAAACCGGATGCTGTTGTTTTGCATATCGCTACTCGCCTGTATGTTCGACTTTCCACAGAAACACCCGCCACCTGCCTACAGCGCAGGCAGGTCTTGAGGCACCTTGGGAGTATGTGAAATGCAGAGCAGTTGTGTTTGCTCGATCGAGTGGCATCTTTGCTCGATTCAAGCGATCTCAAATACGGGAGATTGAGGAGCGGCGGGAGCTACTCGTCGAGTGGTCTGGGCCTCCACACTGACGTCGATTCAGAACGCTACTTCAGACGGGGCAATTCCACACATTTCAGCGAGCACTTGCACCACTAAAATGTGGTCGTCGCGTTGTGGCAAGCCGGACACCGTCACAACGCCGACACAGCCGCCCCATAGGAAAGCTGCCCCCGTGGCAGGCGTAGTCGCGTGACGGCAAGCCCATCAGCGCCTCCAGAGGCTGCCCCTCCTCTTCACACGACAAGCCCACGCCATAGGAACTTTTACCCATCATCTCGACAACGTTTCTTTTACGCCGCGCCCAATCAGCATTGCTTGCAGCAGTACCCGGCATGGCGTAAAAAAATACGGTTTCACGGGCAAGCCTGATCTCGATGGCCGTGGCCACCGCGGCTTTCTCACAGGTTATCTTGAGACGCTCGCTCAATGCCCAGGCCGAGTTTTTATCGAACGTCTCAAATTGAAGAACGTGTTCCTGCAGCGCAATGCGCAGAATATCTCGCTGCCTATCCGTAGCCATATGCTGATTGCCTTTCTCAGGGCGGGGCTGCGGCCAAATCTACGTTACGGTGCGCCCTGGAGCTTGAACCAACCCGTGGCGGCCTCGATTACATCCCACAGTTTTGGCGGGATCGCGATCTGCGAAACGCGCGCCGGGGTCAGCGCCGTTTGAATCTGATCGTCGTGGCCTTTTTCTGCCAGTTCCACCCAGTCAGGATTTATGACAAGGCCCTGTCCAACCGCGACGAGCAACAGGCCGAGTTCAAGCGCTTCCTCGGCTTGGCGGGGCGTCTTGATCTGCCCGGCGGCAATCACTGGAATGCGTCCGTCGACATGATCCAGAATCACCTTCGCCGTGGTCTGGTCGCCCTGTCCGTCGACAGGCACCGTTTCCAGCACGCTTCCCAGGGAGACGTGGAGATAGTCGATACCGCTTTCGATCAGTCCATCGACAAGCACGCAGGTGTCGTCGATGCGCAATCCATTTTCGTCAGATTCATCTGGCGAAATGCGATAGCCGAACAGGAACGGTCGATCAGCGTGTGCCTTGATGACTCGATGAACCTCCTGAACAACCGCCAATGGAAAACGCAGACGGTTCTCGAGTGAGCCGCCCCACTCGTCATCGCGCTGATTGAACTTTGGAGAAAAGAAGTTCTGGATCAGAAATCCATGGGCGCCATGCAGTTCTATACCATCAAATCCTGCCTCGATGGCACGACGCGTCGCCTCACCAAACGCCTGGATAACGTCGTGGATTTCTTCCTTGGTCATTGCGCGCGGGGTAGCGGAAACGCTGAACGGTCCTGCGTCAATACTCACTGCACTGGCGCTGACAACGTCCGGCACCAACTCCAAAACGGCCTTGTTACCTGCGTGGAACAACTGCAGCACTGCCGTTGCACCACCGCTCTTCGCGGCCTTGGCCAATCGCTTGAGACTGGGAACGAATGTATCGTCGAACGCTGCAAATTCGTCAGTGAATCCAATACCGTTGGCGAGCACGTGCGTGCAACCGGTGATCACCAGACCGACACCGTTTACCCGACGCTGGTAGTAAGCAATTTCCTCGTCGGAGACTGTACCGTCCGCGTTGCCGGCCCACGTTGTCATGGGGGCCATCGCCACACGATTGCGCAACTCGATTCCGTTTTCGAACACAAACGGCTCGAACACCTTACGCGTAACCTGATTCATTTGAGTACCTGATACAAATGGGTTGATCTATGACGCCCTTCTCTACCCCGCGCCAAAACGCGCCGGGTGGAGGAAAATCGCTACTGGACGCCCTCAGCGGCTTTCACATTCTGACGATCACTGGGTGACGTCGACGGCACGCATATGCATTGGGCTCATTCGACCACCGTGCACTTTTAGCTTTGCCAGAGCTGCATTCATTTCCACCAGTTCGGCGGACGTCAGCTTTACGTTGACGGATGCCAGGTTCTCTTGAAGGTGATCGAGCTTGCGCGTGCCTGGAATCGGGACGATCCAGGGCTTCTGCGCGAGTAACCACGCCAGCGATATCTGGGCGGGAGTGGCATGCTTTTCCAGTGCGAACTGCCTGAGCAAAGCAATGATCGGCTCGTTTGCTGACAGGTTCTCAGGCGTGAATCGTTCAAACCCGGAACGTAAATCGGTGTTGGCGTCGAACCGTGTACTGCCATTCAGTGTGCCGGGTAAAAAGCCCATGCCCAGCGGGCCCCAGCACACGAAACCGATACCCAGTTGTTCACAGGTATCAAGTACTCCGTTGTGCTCGACGCTTCTCTCCATGACGGAGTATTCGGTTTGGACCGCAGTCACACGCTGAACGGCATGCGCTCGGCGAATGGTGCTTGCACTTGCCTCCGAGAGACCGAAGTGCAACACCTTGCCCTCTTTTATAAGGTCCTGGACCGTACCCGCAACATCCTCGATCGGTACGTTTGGATCGACTCGGTGTTGATAGTAGAGATCGATACGGTCGGTGCGCAGCCGCTTCAGCGAGCCCTCAAGCACCTTCCGGATATGTTCCGGGCGACTATTGAGTGCGCCGCCGGCATCCATGTCGAAACCGAATTTTGACGCGACAACTACCTCGTTACGAAACGGGGAAAGCGCCTCACCTACCAATTCTTCATTGGTGTACGGCCCATACACTTCAGCCGTATCAAAAAAAGTGACGCCTTGTTCATGGGCCGTGCGGATGACCTTGATGCCCTGCTCTTTCCCTGCAGGCGCCCCATAATTGGCGCTGATGTTCATGCACCCGACACCGAGTTCCGAGACTTCCAGCGAACCAAGCTTGCGCTTGTTTGTAACTCGCGTTCCGCTCACTGAGCCGCCAGCGCCTTTTGCGCTATCCGGTGAGGCTGCCCAGGACAGCGGTGCAACACTCAAACCGGCCCCAACGACCGCCCCGCCAATCAAAACGTTACGGCGGCTGAAGCCTGGATGATCCTGGAATGCGTTTTCTGATGTGCCTCTATTATCCTGCTGCATGATCGGGTCCTATCTGTAAATTGCTGCCATGGGATAGACGTTGGTTAAACCCGTCGATACCCCGGGTGAATCCTGGTTTCAGTATGCGGCGCACCTGCCGGGATCATTTGCCCGTTTTGTCGGCATCACTGCCTATTCCAAGGATTCTTCTGAGCATTTCAGACAGTCAGCGGACCGCGCGGTCGTTTACAGAGGGTGAGTCCGTAGCCTGATCAAGCCGCTGATTGACGAGCAGCATGACTCTACGGCTGCCGGCCGCGCAGTTGGCAAGGTCATCATCGAACGACAGGATGCCCGAGGCCCACCTCGGCACCGATGGCGTGCGTCGACCAGCCGTTTAAATTCGTTGCTTTAGGCAGTATTTCAAACGAAGTCTGCAACCCCTCAGACAACCATAGAGAGAGAATGATGGCTCATACCGGAGGCAAGCAGACGCACGTCCGACTGTCCTCGGCCGTTACAGATGAGGAACATCGCACAGTGTCCTGCTCATTGCCGGAGCGTTGCGCCTTACCTCACGTTCAAAGAGGCACCATCGATGAGCAAGGTATGGTTTATCACAGGTACAACACGCGGTCTGGGCACCGAAATCGCTAAAGCGGCGCTTGCGGCGGGCGATAAGGTCGTGGCTACAGGCAGAGATGCGCAAGCCGTGATTCAGGCTGTAGGTCAACACGATGAATTGCTTGCAGTCGCGCTGGATGTGACTGATGAAAAACAGGCAGCGGCAGCGATCAGGACCGCTGTTGAACGTTTCGGCAAGGTCGACGTTATTGTCAATAATGCCGGCTACGCGGTACTGGGTGCCCTGGAGGAACTCTCCGACGTCGAGGTTCGTGAGCAGTTCGACACGAACGTGTTTGGACTGCTGAACGTGACCCGAGCGGCATTGCCCGTGCTTCGCGCACAGGGACAAGGCCACATGATCAACATTTCCTCTGTGGCTGGCTATCACGGTGGTGTGGGCGCCTCGGCCTATTGTGCGACCAAATATGCGGTCGAGGGCATCACTGAATGCCTGGCACTTGAGGTTGCACCCTTGGGTTTACACGTGACTGTTGTCGAGCCCGGGTATTTCAGAACCGAGTTTCTCAGCACGAACTCGGTACGATTCGCGAAGCAGGTCATTGACGATTACGCAACGAATCCAGCCAGCTCGCGTGAAGCGGTCCTGGCGGTACATGGCAAGCAAGCCAATGATCCGAAGAAGCTGGCGCAGGCCCTGATTATCTTGTCCCACACTGAAAAGCCTCCACTGCGCTTCACCGCTGGCAGCGACGCTATCGGCTATTTTGAAGACGAACTTCAGAAGCGTCATGAGGAACTGGCGGCGTGGCGTGATCTCTCGGTGTCACTCGCTCACGACTGATATCGCACTGTCCAACGCGGGGTTCTGAAAGGCATTCGGTTCGCCATTCAGTTTTTGCCCGCCCCGCGCATCGCCATTTCATGGTGGGTTGTTATCAAGTCATAACCGCTCAAGCCTTGGCAGGCGCCAACTCAGACCGCCGCGCATCGCGAAAGGCAAACATGAACACCAGCACCACACCCAGGGAAAAGAACGCCGGGAACAACCAGATGCTCTGCCACTGGTGACCCGCAGGGGTGGCGTAGTAATCAGAGACATGGCCCGCGACCCAGAAACCGATCAGCAGGCCAGGGTAATCAGGCCCTGGGCCGAGCTTCTTCCCGAGGCCGCGCAGGCCTTCCGTTTCATTGGGGGAAAAAATGGGGGCATCACTAGTTTTTTACAACCTGAAACCACCGCCCTAGAGCCCAGTCAAAATGTTCTTCGGGGACCCCGATAGCCTGTAATGGAATTCCACCAAATTCCATAAAACCATTTAATAACAGAGCGTTATAGGTAAATCGCAGATGCATTCTTCGCCGCAGCCTTGCTGCTCAATCGGTGGATTCCCGCGCCATGAAGAATCTAACGCTACATTACCTAGCGACACTGTGTAGCCTGCGCGTAAATGCCCGGGCCACACTGCAACGCAATCCTGTTTGCGCGGATGTTGAGTGGCCTTGACATGTTCGCTCAATTGAAACAGTCATTGCGCACTCAACAGCAGATTACGATCTCCACCTCGCAGCATCCGAGGCTAGACCTCTGATTCCTTCAGACTAAAACCTTTGTGGCATCACACTCTCCACTCCGCAGTAAGGCTCAAGCCAATTCGGCTAAAGATGCCGGATTGAATCCCTTCAGATCTGCGTAATCTCCATTTTCCACTTTGGCGACCCAATCCTTGTCACTCAGCAGAACACGCCCTACAGCGATCAGATCAAACTCTTCGCGCTCCATGCGTTCGATGAGCCGATCCAGGCTCGCAGGGATTGATCCCTTTCCGGCGAAGGCGTGAGTAACATCATTATCCAGCCCAACCGAACCAACGCTGATGGTTGTGGCTCCAGTGACTTTCTTTGCCCAGCCCGCGCAGTTCAGTCCGGTCTCCCCGTCAATTTCGGGAAACTCAGGTTCCCAGAAGCGTCGCTGCGAGCAATGCAGAACATCAACACCAGCCTCAACCAACGGCAGCAGCCAGTCTTCCATTAATGCAGGGGTGTCGGCGAGGCGCACGCCAAAGTCCTGCTGCTTCCATTGGCTAACGCGCATGATGATAGGGAATTCGGACCCGACCGCATGACGAACGGCAGACACGATCTCAGCGGCAAAACGGGAGCGCTCTTTGATAGTCGGTCCGCCATAACGATCGGTGCGCTGATTGGTGCCGGCCCAGAAGAACTGATCGATCAAATAACCATGAGCCCCATGGATCTCAACGGTGTCGAAACCCAATCGTTTCGCATCCGCCGCTGCCTTGGCGAATGCAGCAACTGTGTCTGCAATATCCTCTTCGCTCATCGCCACACCGCGCGGGTCGTTTGGCGAGTCGAGGCCAGATGGGCTTTCAACTGGCGCATCAGGCTCCCAGCCGCTGACGTCACGCACTGCACCGGTGTGCCAGAGTTGCGGCCCCATCCGGCCACCCGCATTGTGAACAGAATCGATCACGTTCTTCCATCCGGCTAACGCTGCCTCACCGTGGAAAAAAGGAATGTTGGAACCATTACGTGAAGCGGGACGATCAACGACGGTGCCTTCCGACAAGATCAACCCGACCTGACCCTCTGCCCGCCGCCGGTAGTAAGCAGTGCTCCCTTCGCCGGGGATGCCCTGCGGCGAAAATTGCCTCGTCATCGGCGCCATGACAATCCGGTTTTTCAGTTCAAGCGACCGGATGGAAAAGGGACGAAATAAAATGCTGGTATCTAGGTTTGACATTGGATGGACTCCGTTTGCTTTTGGAAGCCATATAAGTATATTTTGTAAACCAAATGTCAATTAGGCACTTAGAGTCGCCTAGGTATACATGAGGAAACTTCGATGCTGGAATTAAAGCCGCAATGTTTTTCGTCGGAGTGCCCAAGCCGGGCGCTGTTCGACCAAATCGCAGACAAGTGGTCGATGATGGTTCTGGCGGTACTTGATGACGGGCCGCATCGCTTTAATGCCATCAGGCGCCGCCTGGAGGGCGTCACTCAGAAGGCACTGACACAGTGCCTGCGACGGTTGGAACGAAATGGTCTCGTCTCGCGCCAAATCATTTCGTTCTCGCCTGTGGCAGTGCAGTATGAGATCACCCCACTTGGTCGAACACTGCAGCAGCCATTTCGCGAATTGCATAAATGGACGCTCGACAAATTGCCTGAAGTTGAAGCGGCCCGGTCGAAGTTTGACGAGGCCGCGGAGGTAAACCTACCAACGCCACATTAAGTGCCTAATTGACGCTGGGTTTATCTGCAACCGCCTGATGAAGTTATTACTGTTCAAGCGATCGCAGAAGTCACGCTGCCAGGTATTGGGCGAGCGAAATACTCGTCACAATAACGATATGGGATAATTAATAAAAATCCGGTTTTCATCAAACTCATTGGTGCTGAAATCCCTGCGAACACTCGAATTGCGCCATCTAACGCTGAGATTTTTCAGCGCGCCGGACTGCACAACGTAGGCCAATTCCGATTCTCGGCCCCATTCCTTGCCATCTGTTATCGAACCTGTGTGGACATTATCACCGCTGATATATCGGTTCATTAATGTCAGTCCCGGGATACCGAGCACAACGAAATTAAAGTCATGGCGTACCTGCCATGAGCGCTCCTGAGCGTTATCAAAACTGGAGTTATAGCTATCGTTGGCCAAAGTTCCGCCACTGGTGCCGTTGACCCGCATCCACGCGCTGTCTCCGGTGAGTTTTTGCAAGCCCACGTAAAAGGTGTTGCCGCCGTATTTGGCCGAGAGCAGGGCGAAGGTGGTTTTGTTGTCGAGGTCGCCAGCCAGGGCTCTGCCATCTTCCTTGCCGTTGAAGAAACCGAGATTAGCCCCCAGGATCCAGTCGCCCACGGGCTGGCTATGGGTGAGGTTGATGTATTGTTGCTGGTAGATATCGGTCAATTCGGCGTACCACAGACCGACCTGGGTGCGCTTGTCGTTGAAGGTGTATTCGCCGCCGCCGAAGTTGAAGCGGTCGGAGGTGAACGCGGCTTTGCCGTTCATGAACATGTCTTCCATGCTCGCGTCGTTGCGTGGGCTGTTGCTGCGAAGTTGGCCACCATAGAGTGTCAGGCCGGCGATCTCGTTGGAGGTCACCTGACCGCCACGAAACGTCTGTGGCAGAGAACGACCATCGTCAGAGCGCAGGATCGGCAACACGGGCATCCATTCACCCACCTTCAATTCAGTCTTCGACAGCTTGGCTTTCAGCGCCACGCCCAGACGCCCAAAGTTTTCGGCGGGGCGGCCGTCATCGTGGATCGGCAACAGTTGGGTACCGCCGGTGCCTTTGCCACCATCAAGCTTTTGAGAATAAAGACCCAATACATCAACACCGAATCCTATCGGCCCAGCGGTATAACCAGAGCGAGCGTCAAGGATGAAGCTCTGTGTCCACTCCTCGGCTTTGTTCTGTGGTGCGGCGCTGTTGGGATAGGCAGGATTGATGAAGTTGCGATTGATATAAGCGTTGCGCAAATTGAGAGTTGCGGTAGCGCCATCGACAAAACCGCTATTTTGATCGGCTTGAACAGCCGCTGACGAACCCGCGCAAACCGCAAGAGTCAGACTGATCAGAGAGTGATGTGCGGGCACGCTGCGGGAAATAATAGGGTAGCGCATGATGTTTTCTCACAATGAGTTATTATTGTTTTTGTTGCGATTTTTAGCTCGCGAATCAACTTAGTCACAGGCAGCCCGAAGAGCTAATTACCGAGAAACTGCGGGAATCCCTTATCTGTCTTGTAACAGTCCGTTATTGAGCAACTTGATAATTGTTTAATATCACCTTAAGCAAAACCCGAGCGTGCGCAGACGCGAGCCTGACTCAATGCCGGTAATGGCACGCTCGTGGGGAATTGCGTAAGAACAACGACTGAAAGTTAAAACGTGCTCGAACGCTCGGCGATCAACCCGCACTCCCCGGCGTTTTGCAACGTGTGTATTCCAATTGATAAAGCGTGGTTTCTGGCCCCATCGATTGCCCCTCCAACAGCCGTTGCAGCTCAGCCACAAAAGACTCGCCGGCGATACGAACGTAGTCGGGCGCACAGCCTTCGATCATCACAATCCAGGCAGGTATTTGGGTCCCTTCGGCGCGGGCCTTTTTCTCTGCGGTTTCAACCCTGCTCACGGCCTCATCAGCCACACACAAATGCACGCCCGTAATACCCTGTTTATCAGCGAGGGGAGGAAGCACGCGTTGGCGCAATGCGTCCGACACTGATTTATGCTGCCCTTCGACGACATCGAAACGGACCGTTAACAAATACGCGCCCTGCCCCACACCGCTGGTGTAAGTGACCTCGCAAATGGATCGCGCGACGTTGCGATATGACTGCACCGACTGCTTTGTCCAAGCCGTCGGACTGTTGAGACGCGATAAATAATCCTGCCCGCCCAACACCTGCACAGTGTCAGCCTCATAGAGGTTGAAATAGGTCGGACCCGCATCCAGAGCGATGTATCGGCGCCCCCGTAAAAAGCCCGGAATTCCGGCCCGCTCAGGCATGTGTTCTCGGTTATGCCACTCATAGAACTCGTCCCGCGCTTCGGGCAAAAGATCATGCCAAATCGCGACTACACCTGTTCCTGCAAAGCTCATAGCGTTTTCCTCTAGCGATAGTCAGTCAACATTGGGATGGCGACCGGCGACCCATGCAGCGCCCATTTCAGCAACGTAAGGAACCACGGTCTGAAATTGCTCACCCAGCCCTTGGCCACCGACACGCATGGTGTCACCCGCCTTGAGAAAAACCGGTGGTTTCTGCCCGAGCCCTACACCTGGTGGAGTACCGGTAATGATGACGTCACCCGGCATTAGCGGCATGAAGCGACTGAGGTACGCGACAATATGTGCAACGCTGAAAATCATCGTACGGGTATTGCCGGTCTGGAGACGTTTGCCGTTCACGTCGAGCCAGAGGTCAATGGCCTGCGGGTCGGCAATTTCGTCACGGGTGACCAGCCAAGGTCCCAGTGGTGCGAAAGAAAAACCGCTTTTCCCCTTGGTCCACTGACCTTCGTACTCCAGCTGATAAGCCCGCTCGGAAACATCATTGGCCAGGCAATAACCGGCGATGTGATCCAAAGCCTGCGACTCATCAATCTGCCAGGCGGGCGTACCGATGACGATGGCCAGTTCGACTTCCCAATCAAGCTTCTGAGCCCCCGTTGGTAAAATGACCGGGTCATTGGGGCCGCTGATGGACGCGGTGTGTTTGTTGAAGACCACCGGCTGGCTCGGGATAGGTGTATCCGTTTCAGCCGCGTGATCGGAGTAGTTCAGGCCGATGCAAATCAGGTTCGGTACGTTGCCTACGCATGGACCAAGACGTGTGCCAGGCGCCACCACTGGCAGCTTTTCAACGTCAACAGCACGCAGTTTTTCAAGCACTGCAGGGCTCAGAGCCGACGCATCGATGTCATCGACAATGCCCGAGAGGTCTCGAACGATTCCTTGCGAATCCAAAACTCCCGGCTGTTCCTGCCCCGGCAAACCAAAACGAACTAAGCGCATTTGTTACTCCTCCAGCGTTGAGAAATGGACAGACAATGAGCCGGCTTCGCCGAACTGAACATGCAGTGGCTGGTTGACGGGCACATCGAGAACACCTGCATAGGACCCGGTGATAATCACCTGCCCTGCTTGCAGCCCTATCCCTTGTGTAGACAGAAAATTGGCCAGCCATACGATCGGCAACAACGGATTCCCGTCCGGATGGCGGCCCTTGATATTCAGAAGCTCAGCCGTTGCATCGCTCAGGGTGATATCCAGTTCAGAGGGCATGCTGGCAGTGTTCGACAGCGTGATTGGCGCCCCAAGTACCAGGCCGTGATTGAATAGACCGTCCGCGAGCAATTGCTCGAACGGCAGAGTGTGTGGATCGGCGTAACGGCAGTCGATCACTTCCAATGCCACGTGCACGTCGCTGATCGCTGCAGCGATCTGTTCAGCGGTATAAGGCTCCACACGTGCCGGCAAATCATGGGCCAGGACGCACGCCAATTCAGGCTCGATGCGCGCCTTTTCGGCGTCGGCGGCCAGTCGGTAACGTTCGCCCTTTACGATGCTGTCGCTGTAAATCGGGGCCACGATCCACTTGCCAGCCGGGGGTAATGCACACTTCCACCCCCCCACGGTTTTTCCAGCCAATGGCCCCACATGCTGCTGAATGGCAAAACCTTGTGCGAGGCTGCTTGGCAGGTTCGGGCCTGGCAAGGATGCCAGCCGAACACCCTCTAGCCGTGCACGGACCAGAGCGGCAGCGGCGACTTCCAACCCTGACCCCGCCTCGGTCCATGCAGGTGCGAGCTGGCTCATACGTTCTCCGTATGCACACTGTTCTGGCGCGGCCAAACCGTACCCAGCTTGTTGGCTGCATCTTCGAGCAGAGCATGCAATTGGTCATAACGTTCAGGCTGCATGCGCAAGACCGGGCCGGCGATACTCATCGTGCCAACCACAGTGCCAGATGGAACCAGCTTGACCGGTACGGCGATCGCCCAGACACCCGCCTCGGCTTCTTCAATGACCAAGCCATACCCGCGCTTGCGCGTCAGCGCCAGCTCGGCCAACAAGCCTTCGATGCTGCTGATCGCTTTCGGCCCCTGCCCCATCCCGGCATCAGTTTTCCCCAGGCCGCTACGCAGCGCATGCTCAATGGCCAGCTCATCCGGCATTGAGGCCAGCCAGGCTTTGCCATTGGCGGTGGCGTAGAGATTGATCGGCTTATCCATGGCTGGCGAATACATAAGCCCTGGCGCAGCGCCTTGGGCCGAAGACAGCCAAGACAAGGTGCCCTCGTTGACCACCGTCAGGCGCACCAACTCTTGGCACTGAACAGCCACTTGCTCAAGGATCGGCTGGACCAACTCAGGCAAACCAATTCCATGCAAATAGCGCTGCCCCAACAGCGCCAGCTTCAGCGTCAAGCGGTATTGCGAGGTGGCTTCATCCTGTTCTGCCCACCCTTGCTCGACTAACTGAGCAAGCACTCGATGAGCAGGCCCCTTTTCCAAGCTCAGCTCGGCTGCGATATCGGACATCCGCATCCAGCGAGCTTCACGTGCCAGCAGCTCAATAGCCTCCAGGCAACGGTCAACAGCACCTTTGACGACTCTCATATTTTTCTCGACTTATCTTTGACAATGAGGTGAATGTGAGCAACATTGTTCGTACTGGAACGACGTTCCAATAGTATGCAGGCGTCACCCGATAAGTCAAACCTGCTTGTACCTGGTTCGCCTTATCGAGACAGGGCTAGCCATGCAACCGGGTCTCCAGAAGGTGGGAGACGCCTGGCGGATATAAAAAACCGGACCCTTCGGATTCGGCTCTTTATCAATAGACGTGCACCCGTGTTTGTTCAATCGTTGCGGGAGAATACCCAATGCAGCTCACCCACCTGCCTTACCTACAGCAGCCCGCGGGCAGCAAGATTGTGCATCATCGCTCGCAAGCCGAAAGTCCAGGGCGCAGCCTCATGGCTGTAGGTGACTGTGTTGCGCAACGTGCCCAGCAACGGGCTCCCAATGCTGACCTCATCACCCTGCTTATGCGTAAAGCCGCTTCCCGGTGCCTCACGATCCTGGGTAGGCGCAAACAAGGTTCCGAGAAAAAGCATGAAGCCATCAGGGTATTGGTGATCACCGCCGACCGTCTGGGCCACGAGATCCAACGGATCACGGCTGATCAACGCCATGGAACTGCTGCCTTCAAGAATGAAGCCGTCGTCGCCCTGAACCTGCAAATCCACGACGCAGTTGCGCACGTCGTCGAGGGTAAACGTTTCATCGAACAGACGAATAAATGGGCCGATCGCACAGGACGCATTGTTGTCCTTGGCCTTGCTCAGCAGCAGTGCGCTGCGGCCTTCGAAATCACGCAAATTGACGTCATTGCCCAAGGTGACGCCATGCACTTGGCCTCGGCTGTTCACCGCCAGCACAATTTCCGGCTCTGGGTTGTTCCATTCAGACTTGTGATGGATGCCGATTTCGCTGCCACTGCCCACGGCGGCCAGAACCGGTGCCTTCGTGAAAATCTCCGCGTCCGGGCCGATACCGACCTCCAGGTATTGCGACCACATGCCTTGCTTGATCAGCACAGCCTTAAGGCGCATCGCTGCTGGCGAGCCCGGCTTGATTGCCCGCAAGTTATCGCCGATGGCTTCATGCACCAAGCGGCGAACACTTTCCGCTTTTGCAGCATCGCCTCGGGCCTGCTCCTCGATTACCCGCTCAATCATGCTGGAAGCGAACGTCACCCCGGCTGCCTTGATGACTTGCAAATCTGCTGGGGGCAACAGCGATGCCTTGTCGGGATCGGCATGGCTGCCAGTGTTTCCAAGCAATTCCTCGACAGTCCCGACGTACCTGCCAGACGCCTGACGAACCGCCAACATCGGCGAGGTGTGTTCCAACAGTTCGCTCATTGTCGAAAAGACTTCAGAAAGATCAAACACACCGTCATCGCGCAGCACCACTGGCGAGGGGCCTGCAACCGCACCCGGGATCCAGGCGCGGCCGATCAGCGTTCCGGCCAGGCCATCCACTGGCAGGGTGTTTTCGCGCGTCAGTTTCAGATTCGACATAGAGCTTCCAGATCAGTCAGCCATCAGAGCCGTAAAAGTAATGGACCTCCCCCGTAAATCCCAATGAAAGAATCTCACCGATCAATGCTGTTTTGTTATCGACAGACAAGGCCTTATCCGATGGAAAACGATCAAATTACTTTTGGCAGTGTTACCCGATGGCTGAAGATCAAACATTTGGTACTGGTCAATAGCCTGGCCAAGACCCGCAATATGCACACGACCGCAGAACAGATGAATGTTACCCAACCGGCCATCAGTAAATTGCTTCGCGATCTGGAAGTACTCCTGGGTTTCCCACTGTTTGAACGTCAAACCCGCAGCCTGGTGCTTACTGAACTAGGAGAGTTCGTAGCCCGTTATGCGCGTATTACCTTGGAAGACACGGAGTCGTTCGTCGACCAGGTCAACAAACTGCGAAAAGGCGGGCATGGTCATTTAAAAGTCGGCACCATTTTCGCCGCGACATCAGTGGTACTGCCTGAAGCCATCGCCAGCATAAAACGGGAGCGCCCTCTCCTTTCTATCGAGGTGATCGAACAAACCAGCAACCACCTGCTGGAAATGCTCGAACAAAAAAAACTCGATTTGATCATTGCACGCTTCACGGATGAGGCTTGTCAGCCTTTCGAATTTACGTCGCTGGGACCTGAACCCTTTTGTCTCGTCGCGAACAGCACACATCCTCTGTGCCAACTTGAAGAGGTCCCCATCGAAGCACTCAGCGAATGGCCATGGGTCATGTATCCCTTTAATACGCCGATCCGACAACGCATGGAGCGCGCTTTCGCGATGTTCAAGATCGCCCCGCCAACCAACACGGTGGAGACAATATCGATGCAAACCTTCCTGCAGTTGCTGCAGTCTGGGCCAATGCTCGCCATGCTCCCCGAGTCCATGGTCCAGTCGCAACTGCAAAATGGGCAGCTTCAAATCCTCAATACGCCCTTCAAAGTCGAATCTCAGGACTACGGGGTTATCACTCGCAAGGATGAACCCCTCTCAGAGCCGACGCGGAGGTTTATTGCGACCTTATTATCGTTCGCCAGACAGCGGCAAACGGCTACAGAGGAGAAGCAAAGCAGCCAACTCAGAAAAAGTCGATGAGGCAAAGTTATCGAGCAATCGAAAGCTCTCATTAGGCAGCCATTTCTATGAATCCTATAGTGCCAGCACAAAAGTGCGGCGCTATTAGCGACCGCGCACCACCCAGCAGCCCATGAGGATGCGATGGAACTGATCATGAAAACCGGCGCAGCAGCTGTGCTGCGTTTGAACCCGCTGGACGATGTGCTTATCGCACGTCGACCGCTACTCGCTGGCGAAATCCTTGAGCAAGAAGGCGTGACTATCCGGCAAGCGATTGTGCCGGGCCATAAAGTTGCCTCCCGACATATCGAAGCCGGTCAACCGGTGAGGCGCTATGGGCAAATCATTGGTTTTGCTGTTGTCGACATTGAAGCAGGCGAGCATATCCATGTGCACAACCTGGCTATGGGGGAATTCACTCGCGATTATGCTTTCAGCGTCGATGCGAAGCCCAACGTCAAGCCGAGTGAAGCCCCATCGTTCATGGGTATCGTACGCCCGGATGGACGCGTCGCGACGCGCAACTACATTGGCATTCTGACTTCAGTGAATTGCTCTGCCACAGTCGCCCGCGCCATCGCAGACCATTTTCGTCGGGACATCAATCCCGCTGCACTGCAAGCGTATCCAAACGTCGACGGTGTTGTTGCTCTGACTCATTCTGCCGGCTGCGCCGTTGATCCTGCGGGCGACGGTTTGAGCATGTTGCGCCGGACATTGGCCGGATATGCGACCCACGCCAACTTTGCGTCCGTGTTGGTGATCGGTTTGGGTTGCGAGACGAACCAAATCGATTCATTACTCATGACGCAAGGACTAACCCGTAGTAATACACTGCGCACATTCAATATCCAGGACAGTGGCGGTACATCCAAGGCCATCGCCAGTGGCATTGACCACGTGAAGGAATTGCTTGGCGAGGCCAATCAGATTCAGCGTGAACCGGTCAGCGCTCGCCATCTGACTGTCGGGCTTCAGTGCGGTGGCTCTGATGGCTATTCCGGTATTACCGCCAACCCTGCACTGGGCAATGCGGTGGATCGCCTGGTCGCCTGCGGCGGTACCGCGATTCTTTCTGAAACCCCTGAAATATACGGTGCCGAACACTTGCTGACACGACGGGCTGTCAGCCGTGAGGTCGGCGAAAAACTGATCGCTCGAATTCATTGGTGGGAACGCTACTGCGAGCGTATGGGGGCCGAATTAAACAATAACCCCTCTGCCGGCAATAAGGCAGGTGGCTTGACCACCATTCTGGAAAAGTCGCTGGGCGCTGTGGCAAAGGCTGGCTCGAGCAACCTGATGGATGTCTACGAATATGCCCAGGCCGTCACTGCCAACGGGCTGGTTTTCATGGACACCCCTGGCTATGACCCCGTCTCCGCAACCGGCCAAGTCGCCGGTGGTGCCAACCTGATTGCGTTTACCACCGGGCGCGGATCGGCCTATGGCTGTGCCCCTGCCCCATCAATCAAGCTGGCGACTAATAGCGCCTTGTGGGCTCGTCAGCGAGAAGACATGGACATCAACTGCGGCGAAATTGCCGAAGACACTTTGACCATCGAGGCGTGCGGTGCAGCAATCTTTGAAACCATCCTGCGCATTGCCTCGGGCGAGCGCAGCATGAGCGAACAACACGGATACGGACAAAATGAGTTCGTGCCTTGGCAGATCGGCGCCGTCACCTGATTTTCAGTCCTGGGAATGCCTTGCCCAGCTATCTCTTGCACATTCAACCTGGAGACAACGATGTCCCTCATCACCGGCCAGAATTTTATCGGCGGTCAGCGCAGCGCCGCCGGCACTATCATCGTCAAGAGTGTGGATGCCAGCACGGGGGAAACCCTACCCTATGCCTTCCACCAGGCGACCGCGCAAGAAATCGAGGACGCGGCTCATGCCGCCTACAATGCTTTTTCCAGCTACCGCATCCTGAGCGCGAGCAAACGGGCTGAGTTTCTCGATGCTATTGCTGAAGAGCTAGAGGCTTTGGACGATGAGTTTATTGCCCTGGTTTGCCGTGAAACAGCATTGCCTGTAGCTCGCATCCAGGGCGAACGCGCACGTACCAGCGGTCAAATGCGCCTGTTTGCAAACGTACTGCGGCGCGGTGATTTCTATGGCGCTCGCATCGACCAAGCGTTACCACTTCGCAAACCGTTACCGCGCCCTGACCTTCGCCAGTACCGCACCGCCATCGGTCCGGTTGCTGTGTTTGGTGCCAGTAATTTCCCGTTGGCTTTCTCCACGGCCGGCGGCGATACCGCCTCCGCGCTCGCGGCGGGTTGTCCGGTGATATTTAAAGCCCACAGCGGCCACATGGCGACTGCAGAACAGGTCGCCAACGCGATTATCCGGGCGGCCGAGCGCAGTGGCATGCCTGCCGGTGTCTTCAACATGATTTATGGCAGTGGCGTAGGTGAAGCCTTGGTAAAACACCCGCTCATCAAGGGCGTTGGTTTTACCGGCTCGCTCAAAGGCGGTCGGGCATTGTGCGACATGGCCGCCGCTCGTCCCGAGCCCATTCCAGTCTTCGCCGAGATGTCGAGCATCAACCCGGTAGTGATCCTTCCCCAGGCCCTCTCGCGTCGGGCCGACAGTATCGCTCACGATCTTGCCGCCTCGGTGGTTCAGGGTTGTGGGCAGTTTTGCACCAATCCCGGACTGGTGGTTGGCATTCGCTCGGATGCATTCAGTGCCTTTCAGAATAGAGTGGCGGCGTTAATAAACGACCAACCGGCACAAACAATGCTCAACGCAGGCACCCTGCGCAGCTATGCGGTTGGATTGCAGAACCTGCACGCGCACCCCGGCATCGTGCACCTGGCTGGCAGCAACCAACAGGGGCACCAGGCCCAGCCACAGTTGTTTAAGGCCGACGTAGAGTTGCTGCTTAACGGCGACAAGGTTCTTCAAGAAGAAATCTTCGGCCCCACATCTATCTTCATCGAGGTCACTGACCAGGCGCAGCTCAACGCCGCCATCAATGCCCTTCACGGACAGTTGACCGCAACCTTGATTGGTGAGCCAGAAGACCTTACGCAATTCGCAGAGTTGACTGCTTTGTTGGAGGTGAAGGTTGGTCGCATCCTTATCAATGGCTACCCAACGGGTGTCGAGGTTTGCGATTCAATGGTGCACGGCGGCCCTTATCCTGCGACTTCCGATAGTCGGGGTACCTCGGTCGGCACCTTGGCCATCGACCGCTTCCTGAGACCCGTCTGCTTCCAAAATTACCCCGATGCATTGCTTCCCGATGTGCTCAAGAACGCGAATCCGTTGAACATTTCGAGGCTCGTCGACGGTCATCTCTCGAGAGATAGTTTGTAGGTTGGCGAGCGTGCAAGGCGGCATGTAGACGGATTGATTAAGGCGCGCGGGCTAGCGCGCCTTAAGGTCACCCTGCTCCTCTTACACCCTATTCGCTCAATTGCACGAGCGGGCTTTAGCGTTCTCGCTCGGCTTGGCGAGGACGCCCTCGACACTTCACAAATGACCTGCGTCCCCTTGATCGACCAAGGAACGACTCCCCTTGACAGGGCGGTAATTTCGGTAACAGAATTACTGATGGAACGTAGTTACAATAACAACAATTGAGAAACCGGAGACACGTTATGAATCAGAGCATACCGATCGACGCTCATTCCAAAGGCCAGTCAAAGAAAGCCGCAGCTAGCGGTTGGATCGGCTCAGCGCTGGAGTATTACGACTTCTTTATCTATGCGACCGCGGCGGCCTTGCTGTTTCCACAGCTCTTTTTTCCATCTGATAACCCAGCGGTCGGCATCATTGCCTCTCTGGCCAGCTTTGGTGTGGGCTATATCGCCCGGCCGATAGGTGCTGTTGTCCTAGGGCATTTGGGTGATCGCCACGGCCGTAAAACGGTTCTGGTTTACTGCATGTTCCTGATGGGCTTCTCGACGATGTGTATCGGACTTCTGCCAACGTACCAGCAGATCGGGATCTGGGCGCCGGTGCTGCTTGTGACGTTGCGCCTGATTCAGGGTTTTGCGGTGGCCGGGGAGATCTCCTGCGCCAGTTCCATGATTCTCGAACACGCCCCGTCCGGTCGCCGTGGTTACTTCGCGAGCTTTACTCTCCAAGGGGTTCAGGCCGGGCAGTTGCTCGCGGCGGCAGTTTTCTTGCCTCTCGCTCATTTCATGCCTGCGGATCAGTTCGCTTCCTGGGGTTGGCGGATTCCGTTCCTGCTCAGCGTCGTCGTCGTAATCATGGGATATATCATTCGCCGCCAGGTCGATGAGACACCCGCATTTGCCGAGCAAAAAAAGCAAGGCGAAGAAGCTACTGTTCTGCCAGTCGTCGAAGTCATCCGGCAGAGCTGGGGTGATCTCTTGCGCGTGATCTGCATGGCACTTGCCGCGGTGATCGCCATTGTCGCCTCGGTATTCGGCGCCACTTATGCGGTCCAACCGGCCTATGGAATCGGTTTCCCTGCAGGCGTCTATTTGTGGATTCCTCTGCTGGGTAACATGTGCGCGGTGATCCTGATCCCCTTGGTTGGTAACCTCTCAGACAAAATCGGCCGTAGGCCCCCACTCATTGTTGGCGTGTTCTGCGCAGGGCTACTCTCGTACGCCTATCTGTACGCTATCAGCATCCATAACCTATGGCTTTCTCTGGTTCTGTCCGTACTCATGTGGGGCGTCGCCTATCAGGGTTACAACGCTATATTTCCAAGCCTCTTTCCCGAATTGTTCCGTACTCGGGTGCGTGTAACTGGCATGGCCATCGGACAGAACATCGGAACCGCAATGACTGCGTTTCTTCCGGCACTTTTCGTCACTGTTGCGCCCCCAGGCTCCGACAACATCCCACTGAAAATCGGTTCTCTAACATTAGGTATCTGTGTTGTCGCTGTGATCGCGGCGCTCACTACACGTGAAACATACCGGATTCGGCTTGAGGATCTTGGCAAGCGCGGCGCGGTGCCTATCGCCAAGGATGAATATGATCGTATGCGGGCCGCAGCGATGTCGGAGGCGCCCAAGACAGGCGCGCCAAAAGACTTGGCTAGCCAAGCGCACTCCTAACGACTCCGGCGATCATGTTGGGGCGACATTAGGTTTTCGCCCCCCCTACAGGTTGGACGAGCAGAGCAGCGTCATAGGTCAGGTGATTACCCATGCCTAATCGCCGACGCTGTAGATTCCCTAAAACCGAGCAAGTCTGCTCCCCCTGCCATCATCAAATATCAGGCAACCATGGCCCCACATATCACAGGAACAACTCGGCTTTATGGATTGGTCGGCCATCCGCTGGCGGCTGCCAAGTCTCCGCAATTATTCAACCGACTCTTTATAGAACAGCAGGCAGACGCGGTTTGTGTTCCATTGGAGGTCAAGGCCGATGACCTGCCCTCGTTCGTGACGGGTGCCAGGGCACTGAACAATCTCGCTGGCATCCTGGTCACCATGCCTCACAAGCAAAGGATGCTGGATGTTGTCGACGAACTTCATCCGACTGCGCGTCAAGTCGGCGCAATCAACGTCATTCGTTGCGAGACAGACGGACGCTGGGTCGGCGCTGTATTCGATGGCCTCGGCTGTGTGCTTGGCATGCAATGGGAAGGCTACTATCCAGCGAACAAAAACGTTCTTTTGGTCGGCGCTGGAGGCGCAGGCAGAGCGATCGCATTTGCCGTCGCGTCGGCGGGCGCCCGATCCCTCACTATCTCCGATGTCGACGAACACCGAGCCGAGGAACTGGCGAAATCAGTTGCTGCCGAAACAGGTTGCATCACGCAGTCCGGCCCACCGGATCCACATGACTATGAAATCGTGATCAATGCCACGCCGCTTGGCATGAGCAAAAATGATCCTATGCCTGTGGACCCCGACCGGCTCCAGCCCGGCACCCTCGTCGTGGATATCATCAACTCGCCGGACTCGACACCGCTTTGCGATGCTGCGCGTAAACGAGGTTGTCGTACCCAGGACGGGGGCCCCATGCACAAAGGTCAGGCGCTGCTTGCACTGCGCTTCCTTGGGTTCGATTACCACCCCGATAACGTAACAGCACCGCGCCAGGAGTGAGTACATATGAAAGTTGCGTTACTGGAAGTCAGCCATTGGCATGTCCCACTGTATCTGAATGCGCTTGAGACCCATGGGGTCCAAGTGGTGGCCGTGTCGGATTCAGAGCACGTGAAGGGCACGGCCATTGCCGAGCGATTCAAATGCCCTTTGTATAGCTCCTCCTATGAATTGCTTGAGCGCGAGGAGGTCGATTTTGCTTTCGTGTTCGGCAGGCATTCGCAAATGCCGTCGCTGGCAGAGGCCGTGATCGCACGAAACATCCCTTTCGCCCTGGAAAAGCCCTGCGGCATCAACATGGCGCAGGTCACACGGCTGCGTGAGCTGGCCGAGCAAGCCAATCTCTACTGTGCTGTGCCGCTGATCTTCCGCATGAGTGAACTGCTTAGTGCTCTGCAAGATGCTGAGGGACACTTGGCCACGGACTTCAACTACATGTCTTTCCGTTTCATCGTAGGTCCGCCCGCTCGTTATGAAACGGCAGGCTCAGGCTGGGCCATCGATCCCGTTTTTTCAGGAGGCGGATCGACGATCAACGTGGCGACGCATTTTATCGATCTCTTCAGACTGCTGACCGGTAAGGAGGTCTCGCGAGTCTCAGCCGTCATGAATTCGCTCACGCATCGGGGTGCCGTCGAAGACTATTCGTTATTGACCCTGCAGACTGAAGATGGAGTGATCGGAGTTGTGGAAACGGGATACAGTTTTCCGAGTACCGCCGACGAACAGCGCGAGTTCTCTTTCACCCTTTCATCTGATCACATGTATGCCAAATCCGGTCCCGACCGAATCGAAATAAGGGATCGACAAAACCTTGCGGCCGGCACTCGAAGCCGCCGACTGCAACTGGACACAGACGTCTATTACCCACTGTTCGTCAAGCAAGTACTTACTGAATGTCGTAACGGCGCCAAGCCAATTGCCTCATTGCGCGACGCCGAGGCCATCATGCAGGTCATGGACGCCGCCTACGCTTCAGCTCGGCAAGGAGGTACGCTTTTGACGCTTACGCCGACGTCTGAATGATTCGAGCCGCCGAGCTGAATCCGACACCTAGACAGCTAACAATTGCGACTTGCGCCGGTCTCTGTCTGGATTGAGGTGATTGGGTCGCTTAATTAGTCGAGCCGTCCACCATTCTCCCGTGCGTGCTTGATGTCTCTCGAGGGTGGGGCTCCGAAACGCCGGGCATATTCGCGACTGAATTGAGCGACACTTTCATAGCCTACCCGCAAGGCGGCCGTGTTCACATCGACCCTATCGGTCAACATCAGGCTGCGCGCGGCTTGCAGCCGTAACGACTTTTGATATTGAACGGGGCTGGTGCCTGTCAGCTTGCGAAAGTTGTGATGCAGAGTAGAGCTGGCCATGCCCGATCGTTCGGCGAGATCGGCCACGTGCAGCGGTTTGTCGTAATGATGTTTCAACCATTCAATGGCTCTCACGATACCCTTGTCTCGGTAACCATCGCGAGTGACGCTGCGCAGCCACTGGCCCGCTCCACTGAGCAGCAGCCGAACGCATATCTCCCGCTTGATAAGGTCCGACATCAAGCCTGCCTCAAGCGGCCGTTCGATCAGCGTGGCGAGTCGGGTGAACGCGTCGAGCATCTCACTCGACGCCGCACCAGATGCGAAGCCTCGTGCTTCAGAAGCCATTTCCTGCCTTGGTGGTTCCAAGGTCTGGATCACCTCATTGAGCATGGCAAGATCGAGCTTCAACACAACTGATAGATAAGGGGTTTGCTCGTTAGCCGCGGTAACGCGAGCCAATGTGGGTATATCCACCGAAGTGACGAAGAACGCCCCCTGCCCGAACTCACAGGCTTGCTCACCAAACGTGATCTCCTTCGCACCCTGAAGAATGATGGCTACGCAAGGCTCATAAATGCAGTATGTGGGCGTACCTAGCTCGGCCATTCGATAAAAGGTCAGGCCTGGAATCGATGTTGTGCAGACCTCGTTCAAACCAATCTGCATGGTGACTTTTTCGATAAGCCGTCTGAGTGCCTGGAGGCGTTCGTTGGGCTGAGCGGGTTCGCTCAAGGTCAGGGAATGCACATGGCCGAAACCGAACTGCGAGAAGGAACCGCTCGTCATCACATGCGCCCCTATTTACGGAATGTTCGAGTTTGCTGAGAGTGCGTGACCAGCACAAGTGCATCGGCAGGATTGTGCAAAAGATACGGCGCATTAGGGTCACCCGACCAACCCTCGTTGTTCTAGTTTCCAATCTGAAGACCGGCTTCGATGAGCCCGTAGACCCTCAGTCGTGAAAGGAAAGTTGGATGGACAGACGAGATTTTCTTACCTATTCGGCGGCGGGTGCTGTTGCAGCCGCTTTGCTGCCGGTATCGAGTGTCGCAAGTTCGCTGGCTACAGCCGCAGCGCCCTCTTCGTTGACCGAGCGCGGAAGCGTGATGCGTACGCAAGGGCAGCTCGTGCGCGCAGACCTGCCCCTCAATTCACCCTCGCATACCATGAGATACATGACGCCTCAACGCTTTGGTATGGGCGGGACGCAGATTGGCAATATCTTTGCGCCGATCAGCGACGAGCAGGCGGCTTTGGTTCTGCAGGCTGCTTGGGGTGCGGGTGTAAGGCTTTACGACACGTCGCCGTTCTACGGGTTTGGCTTGAGTGAATATCGTCTAGGCCGCTTCCTGCACGGCAAAAATCCAGACGACTATGTGGTCTCCACCAAGGTCGGCCGGGTATTGACGGCCGCTGGTGGCCTGCGTGCGGACCATGCCATCTGGAAGTCGCCGGCGCCCTTCAACTATCGATATGACTACACCGCAGCAGGCACGCGTCGCTCCGTGGAAGACAGCCTGCAGCGTCTGGGGTTACCCCGTATCGATATCGTCTTTATCCATGACCTCTCGCCAGATAACACCGAGCTGGAAGGCGGATGGGAAGCGGCGTATCGAATTGCGCGCACAGGGGCGATGGTTGAGCTTGAAAAGATGCGTGATGAAGGGCTCATCAAGGCATGGGGCTTCGGAGTCAATACGCCGAACGCCGTGGTTCAGGCGCTGACCAGTAATGACCCGACGCCCGACATCGTGTTGCTTGCCTGTCAGTATTCCCTCCTCGACCACAGCGATGCGTTGCGCAACACCTTTCCGGCATTGAGAAGCAAGGGCACCAGTGTCGTGGTTGGAACACCCCTGAATGATGGATTTCTGGGAGGGCGCAGCCGATATAACTTCAGCCTGGATCTACCTGCCGGAGCGGTAGAAAAGCGCGCGCGAATCATGGCGGTTGCCAGCCGACATGGCATCGACATTCATACTGCCGCCTTGCAGTTCGCAGCAGCACATCCGCAAGTGTCCGCGATTATTCCGGGGGCGCGTTCGCCGGGGCAGATAGTTTCCAATGTACAAGCGATGAAGGTCGGTATTCCGTCAGCCTTTTGGGAGGAGCTCAAGAGCCAGAGCTTGATCGATGCTCAAGCACCGGTTCCTTCCTGAGGAGGGTCCAGGCCCGTGCTACCTGCTGGATAAGAACACTAGCCTGAGGTCGTAACAAATGAAGATACGAACATGTCTCATGATTTTCGGCGGCCTACTTGCGCTCTCCAGCAGTGGACACTTACTCGCGGACACACTTGCGCTTAGCGTTCCATTGCCTGATCCACTCCCACAGCTAAACGTTCTGACACTCCTTGTAGGTATACACCTGCTCGGTATGTGCTTCGGTCTTGGCGGGGCGACGATGCTGGACCTCTGGATTTTCCGTTGGATGCGCAGGGGTAACCTCCCCGTTGAAATCGGACGCACCTTTCAGTTCATTAGCGACGCGGTCACTACTGGACTATGCCTCCTGTGGCTTTCAGGCCTTGGTTTCTTAGCCCTTTACGCGATGGAGTCGCCGGAAAAGTTGGAAAACCCTAAGCTCTGGGCGAAGGTAATTGTGGTGATCGTCCTGACCTTCAATGGAATAATCATCCATGCGTTTGTGTTGCCAGAAGCACTACGCGACTTGAGTCGCCCCCTGCTCTTTGGAGTCTCCCGCAGCAGAGCTGCCTTATTTCTCGCATCAGGTGCAGTTTCGGGTGTGTCTTGGTACACCGCTTTTGCCTTCGGCATTTTTCGTGAGTTAAACAATAGCGTCACATTCAGCGTGTTGGTCATCATGTGGCTTACGCTGATAGTAGCCGCCTCTCTCGCTGCCATTCTGTTCTGGTTAAACTCTGTAGCAGGCGCAAAAAAACTTCCTTCGCTCAGCCCTCCGACTTAAGAATAAAGAGTCGACCGAGAAGCTGCTCGTCGCGCTGGCGGTGGATGTGCGTTAGCCCTACATTAGGGCCAACCACACCTGCGCGGAACAACCATGACTCCCCTCCAGGACAAAGGCACCACGTCAATCGCCTTGGTGCATGAGGCATTGTATAGCGCCAGGCAAAGGCAGCTGGACCTGACAGTTGCGTTAGCCAATGCCGACATCGACTCACAACTGCTCAACGCCCCAAAAGCCAGGGTCTCAGCGACCTCCTTTGCCCGACTGTGGGTGGAGATAGCCGACCTGCTGGACGATGAATTTTTTGGCATCGACAGCCATCCCATGCGTCGCGGCAGCTTCAAACTGATGTGTCATGCGCTCTTGGACTGCAGCACCTTGGGTCAGGCGTTGCAGCGAATGCTGTCATTCCTGCGGCTTGTACTGGATGACATTCAAGGCGAGTTGCAGGTCAAGGACGATCTGGCATTTATCGTGGTACAGGACCGTGGTGTCCTGCGCCGCCTGTTTGCCTATGGCACCTGGTTTATCCTCGTACACGGGCTGTCATGCTGGCTGGTCAATCAGCGTATTCCACTGCTCAAGCTCAGTTTTCGGGCGTCCAGGCCTGAGGATCAGAGTGACTATCGCATGCGCTTCTGTGAGGACATTGAGTACGACGCGCCCGCGACCGAGATCAGTTTCGACAAAAAATTCCTCAACATGAAAATCGCGCAGTCGCCGGCCACGGTGGGTACCTTCCTCAAGGAATCCCCCGGCAGCCTGCTGGTGAAATACCGTAACGACGACAGCCTTAGCGCGCAGATAAGACGTTACTTGCGTGGATCAAGCCCGGAACAATGGCCCGAACGTGATGACTTGGCCGTCGCACTTCACATGTCCAACTCAACGTTGCAACGCCGCTTGCAGGCAGAGGGCACGCATTATCAAAGCCTCAGGGACGACCTTCGCCGCGACATGGCGATTGACCTGCTGTCACGTGGCGATATGACGGTGACGCATGTGGCGGCCGCCACCGGTTTCCAGGAAACCAGTGCGTTTCATCGGGCCTTCAAGAAATGGACTGGCGTCAGCCCCGGCGCCTACCGACGCGGCCACCTGGAAGAATAAGCCTCCCCCTGTTACGCCCCGCCCCAACTTCGTTCAGTGCACTGCGTTGCACGCATGCCCAAACAGCTCACACAAATTGGTGCCACCCGACATGGGCGGCACGTGATCGCCTTCCTAGAATGTCGCGAAGTGCACTTCACCAACAACAATAAGATTGAAGGAGACACGTCATGCAATCAGTGAACGTCTATACGCTCGCGGGCGAATCAACATTCAACCGGTTTCACCGGCTGATTCTGTTCTGGTGCGTGCTTATCCTGATCATCGATGGTTATGACCTTGCCGTGGTCGGCGCGGCCCTACCCGCCATCATGCAGGACATGGGCATCGACGCAACACGTGCTGGCGTGATGGCTGGGTCGGCCCTGCTGGGAACAATGCTCGGGGCCATTTTCCTCGGCACACTGGCTGACCGCATCGGCCGTCCAAAAATGGTCGCGATCTGTGTTGCGCTGTTCAGCCTGTTTACCGCCGCCGCCGGGCTTACCAGTGATCCCATCAGCTTCAGCATTTCGCGCTTTATCGCAGGCCTCGGCATCGGCGGCGTACTGCCGATAGTCACCGCGCAGATGGGGGAGTTTTCGCCAGCAAAGCTGCGCACCCGCCTGGTCACTCTGGTATTCGCGGGCTACTCCGTGGGCGGCATACTCGTTGCGTTGACGGGTAAACATCTGATCGAGAGCCATGGCTGGCAGTCGGTGTTCTTTGTCGCAGGGCTGCCTGTGCTGCTGATCCCCCTGATATTGAAAACCATGCCGGAGTCCATGGCGTATTTGCTCAAACAAGGCCGCCAGGCTGAACTACGCACCATCGTTCAGAGGATCAGCCCCAATCTCCGACTGAGCGATGACGCGGTATTGGTGGGCAACCCAACCGAGACCAAGGCCGCACTCGACAGCCCGATCAAGGGTCTCTTCAGCGAAGGTCGGGGGTTCAGCACGGTGATGATTTGGGCGGCCTTTATGACCGGGCTTTTCATGGTTTATGCGCTTAATTCCTGGCTGACCAAATTGATGGCGATGTCTGGTCATAGCCTCGGATCGGCCCTGAACTTTGTCATCGTGTTCAACGTGGGCGCGATTGTGGGTGCGATCGGAGGGGGATGGTTGAGCGATAAGCTCAATATCAAGCATGTGTTGATTGTGTTCTACATCGTCGGTGCATTGGCGCTCACCGCGATGGCCTTCACACGCTCAACCGAGCTGTTGTTTGTCGTGGTGTTCATCGTCGGCGCCTCGACGCTGGGTACTCAGTTGATCGCCTACGCCTATGCCGGGGATTTCTATCCCACGCCCATCCGCTCCACCGGTGTGGGGTTCGCGTCAGGGGTTGGTCGGATCGGAGCAATTATCGCGCCGGTGTTGATCGGCTGGCTCGTTTCATTGGCTTTGCCTCTCGAACAAAACTTCATGGTGATCGCGTTGGCGGGCCTGATCGGGGCGCTGGCGGTCACGTTTGTCAATCAGTCTCGGGCAGACTCCAATCAGGTCCGCAAATTACCGGCCCTGTCCCGCTGACTGCTCACCCTGAACGGAGCCCGCTAAAAGGATGCGTATCTTGAATCGCTTGTCACCACCGCCGCTGTCTGCGCAAGAAACCCAGCGCACCGTCGACTGGGCAATCATGTCACGGCGCAGCGTCAGGGCCTTTTTGCCGACAGCCGTGCCCCATGAGGAAGTCGAAGCGATTCTGGATGTCGCACGCTTCAGTGCCTCGGGTGTGAACATGCAACCCTGGCAGGTGCACGTTGTAACCGGTGAAGCGAAAGAGCGTCTGTCGATGACCATCAGCGCCATCGACAACGACCCACGGCTCAGCAGCGACATGCAGGATCCCTACACCTACTACCCAAACGAATGGGTCACGCCTTACATCGATCGCCGGCGCAAGGTGGGTTGGGACCTCTACGGGCTACTTGGGATCGCTAAAGGTGAAAAACAACGCATGCACCAACAGCACGGGCGCAATTACCGGTTCTTCGACGCACCGGTCGGCTTGCTATTTACCGTGGACAAAGTGTTGGAGCAAGGCAGCCTTCTGGACTACGGCATGTTTTTGCAAAACGTCATGTTGGCGGCACGCGGGCGGGGGTTGCACACCTGCCCGCAGGCCGCATTTCTCAAATACCACAACGTCATTTCAGAGATGTTGAGCATTCCCGCCGACCAGATGCTGGTGTGTGGCATGAGCCTTGGCTATGCCGACCCCAAGGCCATTGAAAACACTCTGGTGACAGCTCGGGAACCGGTCAGCGCTTTCGCCATTTTTCATCATAATAATAAGGAGACCTGCCCATGATCAGTGCAGCGTACGCAAGTGGACTTGATCAAACCCCAGCCAACCATGTTCCGTTAACGCCCTTGGGATTTCTGGACCGCGCCGCGTTGGTTCATCCTGAGCGCGTCGCGATTATTCACGGGGAACTGCAGCGTACTTGGGCACAAACACGTGAGCGCTGTTATCGCCTCGCCTCAGCGCTGGTGGGCCGGGGCGTGCAACCAGGGGAGACGGTTTCGATTCTCTCCCCGAATACCCCGGCAATGATCGAAGCCCACTTCGGCATTCCTTTATCCGGCGCCATCCTCAATACCATCAACCATCGCCTGGATGCCGAAGGCATTGCATTTATCCTGCGGCACAGTGAGTGCAGCTTACTGCTGGTGGATTGCGAGTTCATGGCCGTGGCCTGTGCCGCGCTGAAGAAGCTCGAACGTCCCCCGGCAATCGTGATAATCCGAGATCACCTGGCCCCGGCAGTTGGCGAGATTGATGTTATCGACTATGAAGCCCTGCTTGCTGAAGGAGCCCCGAATTTCCAGGGAGTATGGCCCGGCACGGAATGGCAGCCGATAGCCCTCAACTACACATCCGGCACCACCGGCGATCCCAAAGGCGTCGTGGTCAGCCATAGGGGCACCTACCTGATGAGTTTGCTGCAGATGACCAATTGGCCGCTTGCCCAGGCGCCACGGTATTTATGGACGCTGCCCATGTTCCATGCCAACGGTTGGTGCTTCACATGGGCGATCACTGCTGCGGCAGGCACCCATATTTGCCTGCGCAAAGTGACAGCGGACGCTGTCTTCGGCGCCATTGTCGAACATAAAGCCAATCACTTCTGTGCGGCACCGACGGTGATGGCAATGCTTGCGAATACCCCAACACCTTTCAGTCTCCCGCACCCTGTGCGTGTATTGACGGCCGGCTCCCCTCCCCCGGCCTCAGTCTTGGACGCTGTGGTTTCCATGGGTTTCCAGGTGGATCACGTGTACGGCATCACCGAAGTCGCGGGCACTCCGGTCAGTTGCGTCTGGCAGGACGGCTGGGATGAACTCAGCCCCCCCGAAAGAGCCAGGATACGCGTAAGGCAGGGCGCGCGGGCGGCAGCCTTCGAAGGTTTGCTGGTTGCTGATGCGCAAACACTCGAACCAGTTCCTCATGATGGCCAGACTACAGGTGAACTGCTGCTGCGCGGCAATACCGTAATGATGGGGTATCTGAAAAACCAGTCGGCGACGCAAAAAGCGTTTGAAGGCGGCTGGTTCCATACCGGCGACGTAGCAGTGGTTCATCCCAATGGTTACGTGCAGATTACCGACCGCACAAAAGACGTGATCATCTCTGGCGGTGAAAATATTTCATCCGTAGAGATCGAAGACATTCTTCATGGCCACGCATCGGTATTGCATGCCGCCGTGGTGGCACAGCCAGACAACAAATGGGGTGAAGTTCCCTGCGCCTTCATCGAGCTCAGAAGCCAGGTCCAGCCACCCACCGAAGCTGAATTGATCGCGTATTGCCAGGCGCGCCTGGCCCGCTACAAGAGCCCAAGCCGCGTGATATTCATGGAGCTGCCGAAAACCGCCACAGGGAAAATCCAGAAGTTCATCCTGCGACAACAAGCCGGGAGCCGAGAGGCGATCGTACGTCTGGCTTCAACTGGCTGACACCCCACCCTTTTCACTCAACCTCAAGACTGTCTGCATGCGGAGCGCGTACGCGTCGCCCCTCTGAGGAGTCGTGCGCGCCGCAAACACCAAAAACAACAACAAAAGGTGCTTTCGAGATGGCAATAAAACGTACGACGTCGGTGACGATCCTCCTGTTTTCCTCTGCGGCGCCAAACGCCTTTGCAGACTTTGTCGGTGACACACAGACAAGCCTGGAATTGCGCAATTTCTACTACAATCGGGACTTTCGTAACGAAGGGGCCAGCCAATCCAAACGCGACGAGTGGGCTCAGGGCTTTATCTTGAATCTACAGTCCGGATTCACCGAGGGCCCGTTGGGTTTTGGAGTCGACGCACTCGGTTTGCTCGGTGTGAAACTCGACTCCAGCCCTGACCGTACGGGTTCAGGCCTGTTGGCCTACGACTCGCGGCGCAATGTAGAAGATCAATACGGAAAATTCATACCCACCGCAAAAGCGCGCCTGGGCCGCAGTGAGCTGCGCATCGGCGGCCTCAATCCGGTACTCCCGCTGCTGTCGAGCAATAACAGCCGGCTGCTGCCGCAAGTGTTCCGGGGTGGAATGCTTGTGTCAAAAGAGCTGGAACCGGTGACCTTCAGTGCAATCCGTATCAACGCGGTAAAACAACGCAACTCAACCGACTTCGAAAGCCTCACGGCGTTTGGGTACAAGCCGGTAAAGGCCGATCATTTCACCTATCTGGCGGTTGACTACAAGCCGATACCCCAACTTGTACTCAGCTACCATGTGGCTGAGTTGGAAGACCTTTACCGCTCGAATTTCTTTGGCCTCAAGTATGAACACGCGCTGGGCAGCGGTACCGTACTGTCTGACGTTCGCTACTTTTCGGCCGGCGATACAGGCGATCAAGGGGTTGGTGATGTGAATAACCGTACCCTCAGCACGATGTTGTCTTTTCGCCAGAGCGGCCACACCCTGGGCGTTGGCTTTCAGAAGGCCTGGGGCGATACGCCGTTCGCCATGGTCAACGGCGCTGATACCTATCTGTTCGGCGAGTCGCTGGTCAGCACCTTTACGGCGCCTCAGGAACGGGTGTGGATTGCACGTTACGATTTTGATTTTGCCGCCGCAGGATTGCCTGGACTCACCCTTGGTTTGAAGTATGCGAAAGGACAAACGGTAGACCCGACGTTACTGAGCTCGGCTCAGGCCGCCCGCTTACGACTCGAAGGAGAGGACGGTAAGGAATGGGAGCGTGTGACCGATATCACTTACACCATCCAGAGTGGGCCGTTCAAAAATGTGTCAGCGCAATGGCGAAACTCGACCAATCGGTCGACGTACGCCGATAGCGCCAACGAAAACCGCCTGATTTTCCGGTATACATTTAAGTTTTGACGAAGGGAGTCAATCGTTGGTCGGCTGCGCCAGCAGCCGTCCAACCGCACGTTTTTCCATTCATAAAGCTGAACCTGGATGCTGCCTCTCCTCCTCGAGCTTTGCTGCACCAATCTTTGCTACCAGAGCTCACCCAATTCCAATCTGGAGTTACGCTGAAAGCCACCCTTTACCATCTTGGTCTTTTGTCAGAAATCGCCGTTCGCCATTGCTCGCACACACGGTGCGAGTGGGGGAAAAACTGGGGGCATCATTAGTTTTTTATGACCCGAAAACACCATCCTAGAGCCCAGTCAAAATGTTCTTTGGGGATCCGGATAGCCTGGCCTGATCCTGATGTTGTATCGAGGCTGATGGCCTCATCGCGGGCAAGCCCGCCCCCACAGGGATTCGTGGTGTTAATGAGATCTCTTGTAGGAGCGAGGCTTGCCCGCGAACGCCGCGACACGGTTTCAAGCCTGACCTTTGCATTCCCCGCAACACACAATTGTCATCATTTCATTTGATAGCCCGCTAACGAAAGGTGCATGCTAGAGGGCTTGCTTCTGGCTTATATCATTCCGAATGATAGTTACCTTTGCCTCGTTCGATTCGTTTGATACCGCCCCGCCAAGCATTATCCGCCCATCTCAATACATTGGCGGATGCATCCATGGAACAGTCACTCAAACATTTGCGCTTCCCTTTGGCCCTGTTGGCCGTGCTGGTGATGAGCGCCTGCGGCAAGACCCCGGACGCCGCCGCCACCATGCCTGCGGCCAAAGTCAGCGTGGCCAAGGTGCTGGAGCAACCGGTTAACGAGTGGGACGAATTCACCGGGCGCCTGGAAGCGCCGGAAACGGTAGAGATTCGTCCACGGGTCTCCGGCCAGATCGATGACGTAACCTTCACCGAAGGCGCATTGGTCAAAAAAGGCGATCTGTTGTTCCAGATCGACCCGCGTCCGTTCCAGGCTGAGGTCCGCCGCCTCGAGGCCCTGGTGGCGCAAGCTCGCGCCACGGCTACCCGCAGTGAAAACGAAGCCCAGCGCGGTGAGCGCCTGCGCACCAGCAACGCGATTTCCGCCGAACTCGCCGACTCGCGTACCAGTGCCGCTCAAGAGGCTCGCGCCGCCGTCGGCGCACTCCAGGCGCAACTGGACCTGGCCAAACTGAACCTGAGCTTCACCCGCGTGACTTCCCCTATCAGCGGTCGTGTCAGCCGTGCGGAAATCACCGCCGGCAACCTGGTGACCGCCGATACCACCGCACTGACCAGCGTAGTGTCCACCGACAAGGTCTACGCCTACTTCGACGCCGACGAGCGTGTATTCCTCAAATACACCCAGCTCGCCCGCCAGGGTCAACGCGGCGCCACTACCCCGGTTTACATGGGCCTGTCCAATGAAGACGGCAACCCGCACCAGGGCCAGATGAACTTCGTCGACAACCAGGTCAACCCGAAGACCGGCACCATCCGCGGTCGTGCGGTGTTCGACAACAGCGACGGCAGCTACACCCCGGGTCTTTATGCACGCCTGAAACTGGTGGGCAGCGGCACCTACTCCGCGGTGTTGATCAACGACGAAGCGGTCGGTACCGACCTGGGTAAAAAGTTCGTGCTGGTGATGGATGCCGACAACAAAACGGCTTATCGCCCTGTCGAGCTGGGTCCGAAAATCGAAGGTTTGCGCATCGTGCGCAGCGGCCTGAACAAAGACGACACCATCATCGTCAAGGGCTTGCAACGGGTTCGCCCTGGCTCGCCGGTCACCCCTGAAGTGATCCCGATGGCCAGCAAGGAAACCCTCGCGGCTCTCGCTCAACAACGACAAGCGCTGGAAGCCAGCAACCTGCCCCAAGTCGCACCTGCCAAGGTCGTGCCGGGTACGGTTGTGAAACTGGCTGCTGCGACTCCACGCGGTTAAGGGGCAATTACTCCGATGAATTTCTCCCAATTCTTCATTTCACGGCCGATCTTCGCAGCGGTACTGTCGCTGCTGATCCTGATCGCCGGTGCCATCTCGCTGTTCCAGTTGCCGATCAGCGAATACCCGGAAGTGGTGCCACCGACCGTGGTGGTCCGTGCCAACTTCCCCGGCGCCAACCCTAAAGTCATCGGTGAAACCGTGGCCGCTCCTCTGGAGCAAGCCATCACCGGCGTCGAGAACATGCTGTACATGTCCTCGCAATCCACCGCTGACGGCAAGATCACCCTGACCATCACCTTCGCCCTGGGTACCGACCTGGACAACGCGCAGGTGCAGGTACAGAACCGCGTGACGCGTTCCGAACCGAAACTTCCCGAGGAAGTGACGCGCATCGGTATCACCGTCGACAAGGCGTCACCCGACCTGACCATGGTTGTGCACTTGACCTCGCCGGACAAACGCTACGACATGCTCTACCTGTCCAACTACGCCTTGCTCAACATCAAGGATGAGCTGGCGCGTCTGGGCGGTGTCGGTGATGTGCAGCTGTTCGGTATGGGCGACTACTCGTTGCGGGTATGGCTCGATCCGAACAAGACCGCTTCGCGCAACCTGACCGCGACCGATGTGGTCACCGCGATTCGTGAACAGAACCGTCAAGTGGCGGCCGGTGCCCTGGGTGCTCCGCCTGCACCGAATGCCACGGCATTCCAGCTGTCGGTCAACACCCAAGGCCGTCTGGTGTCCGAGGAAGAGTTCGAGAACATCATCATTCGCTCTGGCGAAAATGGTGAAATCACTCGCCTGAAAGACATTGCTCGCGTCGAGCTTGGCTCCAGCCAATACGCCCTGCGCTCCTTGCTGAACAACCAGCCGGCGGTGGCGATCCCGATCTTCCAGCGCCCAGGCTCCAACGCGATCCAGATCTCCAACGACGTTCGGGCGAAAATGGCCGAGCTGAAGAAGAACTTCCCGGAAGGCATGGACTTCAGCATCGTCTATGACCCGACGATCTTCGTACGCGGTTCCATCGAGGCGGTGGTTCACACCCTCTTCGAAGCACTGATCCTGGTTGTGCTGGTGGTGATCCTGTTCCTGCAAACCTGGCGCGCCTCGATCATCCCGTTGGTGGCGGTTCCGGTATCGCTGATCGGTACGTTTGCCGTGATGCACCTGTTCGGCTTCTCGCTGAACGCCCTGTCTCTGTTCGGACTGGTATTGGCCATCGGTATCGTGGTCGACGATGCGATTGTGGTGGTGGAAAACGTCGAGCGAAACATCGGGCTCGGGTTAACCCCCGTGGAAGCCACCAAGCGTGCGATGCGTGAAGTGACCGGTCCGATCATCGCGACGGCGCTGGTGCTGTGTGCGGTGTTCATCCCGGCCGCGTTCATCTCCGGCTTGACCGGTCAGTTCTACAAACAGTTCGCCCTGACGATCGCGATTTCGACCGTGATCTCGGCCTTCAACTCGCTGACCTTGTCGCCAGCACTGGCCGCCGTTTTGCTCAAAAGTCATGACGCGCCGAAGGACCGATTCTCCAAGGTGCTGGACAAGATCTTCGGTGGCTGGTTGTTCCGTCCGTTTAACCGCTTCTTTGACAAGGCCAGCCATGGCTATGTCGGCACCGTGGGCCGGGTTATCCGCAGCAGCGGTATCGCCCTGCTGCTGTACGCAGGCTTGATGGTGCTGACCTTCTTCGGTTTCTCCAACACGCCGACCGGTTTCGTACCTGGCCAGGACAAGCAATACCTGGTGGCGTTCGCACAACTGCCGGATGCCGCGAGCCTGGACCGTACCGAAGACGTGATCAAGCGCATGTCCGACCTGGCCCTGAAACAGCCTGGCGTGGAAAGCGCGGTGGCCTTCCCCGGCCTGTCGATCAACGGTTTCACCAACAGCCCTAACGCCGGCATCGTGTTCGTCACCCTGAAGCCTTTCGACGAGCGTAAAGACCCGAGCATGTCCGCCGGTGCGATTGCCGGTGCGTTGAACGGCCAGTACGCCGGGATTCAGGAAGCCTACATGGCGATCTTCCCGCCGCCACCGGTACAAGGCCTGGGGACCATTGGTGGTTTCCGCCTGCAGATCGAAGACCGGGGCAACCTGGGCTATGACGAGCTGTACAAAGAAACCATGAACATCATTGGCAAAAGCCGCAGCGTGCCGGAACTGGCCGGTCTGTTCACCAGTTACACAGTGAACGTGCCGCAGGTCGATGCAGCTATCGACCGGGAAAAAGCCAAGACTCACGGCGTGGCCGTCAGCGACATCTTCGACACCCTGCAGATTTACCTGGGTTCGCTGTATGCCAACGACTTCAACCGCTTCGGTCGTACCTATCAGGTCAACGTTCAGGCTGAGCAACAGTTCCGCCTCGAATCGGACCAGATCGGTCAGCTGAAAGTACGTAACAACCGTGGCGAGATGATCCCGCTGGCGACCTTCATCAAGGTCAGCGACACCTCGGGGCCAGACCGCGTGATGCACTACAACGGCTTCATCACCGCTGAAATCAACGGTGCGGCAGCCCCAGGCTACAGCTCCGGCCAGGCCGAGAAAGCCATCGAGAAACTGCTCAAGGATGAACTTCCGAACGGCATGACCTACGAGTGGACCGACCTGACCTACCAGCAGATTCTGTCCGGCAACACTGCGCTATTCGTGTTCCCGCTCTGCGTACTGCTGGCGTTCCTGGTGCTCGCTGCTCAATACGAAAGCTGGAGCCTGCCACTGGCGGTGATCCTGATCGTACCGATGACCCTGCTGTCGGCCATTACCGGGGTGATTGCCTCGGGCGGCGACAACAACATCTTTACCCAGATCGGCTTGATCGTACTGGTGGGACTGGCCTGTAAGAACGCGATTCTGATCGTCGAGTTTGCCAAGGATAAGCAGGAAGAAGGTCTCGGCCCGCTGGCAGCGGTACTGGAAGCTTGCCGTCTGCGTCTGCGGCCGATCCTGATGACCTCCTTCGCGTTCATCATGGGTGTTGTGCCACTGGTCTTCTCCAGCGGCGCCGGTGCCGAAATGCGTCATGCCATGGGTGTGGCGGTGTTCTCCGGGATGCTCGGGGTGACCTTCTTCGGTCTGCTGCTGACGCCGGTGTTCTACGTACTGATTCGCAACTTTGTGGAACGCGGTGAAGCGCGCAAAGCGGCCAAAGCCCTGAAACTGGAGGCGCAACAATGAGCCTGAAAGCCTTCCTGCCGAGCCTGCTGGTACTGGCGCTGAGCGCCTGTGCCGTCGGCCCGGACTACAAGACCCCAGCCACCGAGGCGGCCAACATCACGGCCGCCACCGATGGCAGCGCCGGTCAGAAGAACTTTGACCGCGCCCGTTTCGAAGGCATCTGGTGGCAGCAATTCGACGATCCGACCCTCAACCAGTTGGTGAAGCAATCCTTGCAAGGCAACCGTGATTTGCGCGTGGCCTTCGCCCGCTGGAAAGCGGCCCGGGCGATTCGTGATGACGCCAGCAATGACGCCATGCCGACCATCACCAGCCGCGCGAGCAGCGATCTGGGCAAAGGGCAGATTCCGGGTCAGACCACCAAACGGGTCAACAGCGAACGCTATGACCTGGGCCTGGACATGGCCTGGGAACTGGACTTGTTCGGTCGCATCCAGCGCAACCTGGAATCCAGCGACGCTGAGCAGCAAGCGGCCGAAGCCGATCTTTACCAACTGCAAGTCACCATGATTGCCGAACTGGTGGACGCCTATGGCCAACTGCGCGGCGCGCAACTGCGAGAAAAAATCGCGCTGGCCAACCTGAACAATCAGCAGGAGTCACGCAAGATCACCGAAAGCCTGCGTGACGCCGGTGTTGGCGATCAGCTGGACGTGGTTCGTGCCGATGCGCGCCTGGCGTCTGTCGAAGCCAGCGTGCCGCAACTGCAAGCCGAACAGGTTCGTCAGCGCAACCGCATCGCCACCCTGCTGGGTGAACGTCCGGACAAACTGACCGTCGACCTGAGTCCAAAAGACTTGCCGGCGATCGCCAAGGCCTTGCCGATCGGTGATCCGGGCGAACTGCTGCAACGTCGTCCGGACATCCGCAGCGCCGAACGCAAATTGGCGGCTGCCACCGCCCGCATCGGCGTGGCCAAGGCTGATTTGTTCCCTCGGGTGAGCCTCAGCGGTTTTCTTGGCTGGACTGCCGGGCGCGGTTCGCAGATCGGCTCGTCGGCGGCCAATGCCTGGGCACTGGGCCCGAGCATCACCTGGGCGGCGTTCGACCTGGGCAGCGTGCGCGCCCGTTTGCGCGGCGCCGATGCTGAAGCCGAAGGCGCCCTGGCGACCTACGAACAGAAAGTACTGTTGGCATTGGAAGAGTCGGAAAATGCTTTCAGCGATTACGGCAAACGCCAGCAGCGCCTGATTTCGCTGATTCGTCAAAGCGAATCAAGCCGAGCCGCTGCGGACCTCGCCGACATTCGCTACCGCGAAGGCACCGTGGACTTCCTCGTCCTGCTTGATGCCCAGCGTGAGCGTCTGGCAGCCGAAGACACCCAGGCCCAGGCCGAAGTCGATTTGTACCGCGGCATCGTCGCGATCTACAAAGCCCTTGGCGGCGGCTGGCAGCCAGAGACGGTCGCCAGCAAGTAATGCTTTAACGTGCCCCTTTGGTTGGCCGCAACCCAACCAAATTCTTTGCCCCGCGCCTCATTCGGTCGCGGGGCTTTTTTTTGTCGGTCTGTAATTCAACGCATATCCCTGTGTGCGAGCCTTTGTGGCGAGGGGGCTTGCCCCCGTTGGGTCGCGAAGCGGCCCCAATCTACGACTGCTGCGCAGCCGAACGGGGGCAAGCCCCCTCGCCACATAAGCCCGTCCCCATATGGGGTTAGTGGGTTGCCTGATTATCCCGGTTTTCCATGACGGTCACCGTGGCCGTGGTCCCGGCGCGCAGGCGGTTTTTGGCGATATAGTCGGCGTCGATCTGAATCCGTACCGGCACCCGTTGCGCCAGTTTGACCCAGGTGTAACTCGGGTTGATGTTGGCCAGCAGGCGACTGCCGGGGGAGTTTTCACGGTCGGCGATAGCAAAAGCGATGCTTTGTACGGTGCCGCCGAAGGTCTCGCCGCTCATCAACTCGATCCTGACCCGATCGCCCTCCTTGATTCGCGGCAGCTTTGTTTCTTCAAAGTAGCCACTGATATAAAACGAATCGCTGTCCACCAGTGCCAACAATGCGCCCCCCGCAGTGGCGTAGTCCCCCTGGCGAGTCAGCAGATTGGTCACGTAACCGCTGACAGGCGCTACGACTCGTGTGCGCTGCAAGTCCAGTTCGGCCTGGGTCAGAGCGGCGATCGCCAGCTGCACGTTGGCATGTGCCAGGCCCAGATTGGCCTGATTGCGCAAGAGTTCCGCCTGCGCCACAGCGACTTCGGTACTGGATTTTTCCCACTCTTCGCCGGAAATCGCGAAGCGCTGTTTAAGGGTTCGACGGCGCTGCTCTTCGCTTTGACGCTGCCGCAGCAGCGCTTCGCTGGAGACAATCGTCGCTTCGGACTGACCCAGCGTGGCTTTGGCAACTTCCACCGCACGCTTGGCATGCTCCACCGCCAGCGTATAGCGAGCCGGGTCGATCTCCAGCAGCAACTGGCCTTTCTCGACACGCTGGTTGTCTTGAACGCTCAGGCTGACGATCCGCCCCGAGACATCGGCGGACAACGTCACCACATCGGCGCGAACCCGCGCATCGCGAGTCCAGGGCGCGCGGGTGTAATGCTCCCAGGCGAACCAGCCGAGGATGACGGCCAGCACCACCACCGCCAGGGTCGCGAGTCGGGCAAGAATCGTCTTCAAGGCATCAGGCTCCCATCACCAGGATCAACGTTGCGCATACGCAGGCATACAACGCGCCTTCAAACAGCGCCTCATGCCAGACAAAACGCAGTACCCCGAAGCGGCGCAAGATCCAGTCCAACAGCAGAAAAATCGGCAAGGCCAGCAACAGGGCCTGGGCGATTGGCGGCAGATAGACACCGCCCACTTCCAGATCAATGGGCAAGGACCGGCACTCCTTCCACGTTTGTGGGTTGAAAATATTTGCGATGGCGCTCCAGAAACGACACCACGATCAACAACGCCACGCGCATCCTGAATACCGACCACAGGTGTTCATGAACGTCTAGATGCAAGTCGTCCATTTCATCGCCCAAGACATGCAAGCTTCCGAGCAACTGCACAAGGTCAATCCCGGGTCGCCCGGCGATCAATCGCCCTGTCTCTCGGACAGCCGCCAGCAAACGGTTCTTCTGTTGCGTACTTAACAACGTATTGCTTTGCCCCTGCTGCCTGAGCTGGTTCAAAGCCACCCCCAGTGCCATGCACCCAAGGCTGACTTCGAACAGCTCGCGCGAATGCTTGTCGTTGGTAGCCGGCAATAGCCCCAACATCATGGTCAGGCGATCGACCATACGGCTTTCAAACGCAAATTGCTGCTCATCGGTGGCCGGCGTCTTCAACAAAGCGTAGACCTGCTCACAGTTTTCATTGAACAGCCGGCGTATCCGTAAATCGGGCCTGAACGGGAAGATCAAGGCGTAAACACTGAGCGCCAGCGCGGCGGCGCTGATATACGCACCGGCAAATTCAAACCACTGAATGGCATTGTTTTGGCCGATTCCTGCGTTTTGCGGCCCCAGCAACAACATGGTCGTCAGTCCAAGACCAATACCTGTGCCAGTGGTTGGCGGACTGGCCAGCCCCACCGCGACCGCGTACAGCAATGGCGCAAACAACAAGGCGAGTAACTCGAAGTCACTGATCATCGGCATCAGCATGAACAGATAGAACGCCGACACCACCAAGGCCAGACCCAGCCCCCTGGCAAAGCTTTGACTGGCCAGCAACGGCCGCGGAAAAGTCGCCATCAGCGAACAGAGAATCCCCACTACAATCATCCCGCCACGGGCCCCATCCCAAGCAGTCTCGATCCAGATCAGACCGGCCACCAGCAACGCGGTAAATGCCCGGATTGCGTTCATTGCCGCTAACGTGAAATCCAGATGCAACGGATTGTCCTGGCCGCGGAACACACAGCTGGCTTCACGTCCTTCCTGAATCGCGTCGCTCAGTTCCAGAATCTGCCCCAGTTGCTCCAACATCCGTGCCTGCTCCCAGCGCAGTGCCCAGGCCAATGAACGCAGCGTGGCAGGCATCGTCTCGGTGAGTTGTTCGGCCTTGTAGGCCTGGTCATCGAAACGCTGTTGCAGCGCCGAGAAATGATGCCGCGCCTCGGTCGACAATGAGCGCCCTTGCACGGCCAGGTCATCGAGAAACGCCAGTTCTTCGCTGCGCAACCGCTGTATCTCTTCCGGCAGTGCGCCCTCCCAACGTTCGGTGAGCAATTGCCGCTGGTGACGTAAAGCCGTCAACCGCGAAGTCAGCAGCACCAGTTGATTGCCGAGCAACTGCACCAGGCTATTGGCACTGCGCAACCGTGGTGCATCGAAGTACAAATGTCGACGCAGCCCTTCAAGGGCGCTGATCTCGCCCAACAGTTGCATTTGCCGCTTGTGGAAATCGGCCTCGCTTTCCTCGGTTCGAATCACCGCTGCCGCGTGAGTCGCGAGCAGTTTGATCACTTGATCGATCTTGGCGAAATACCCCTTGGCCACCGCCTCCGGTCGCGCCGTCAGAAGGCTGACAACGCACACGCAGGCCACCGCCAGCAATGTTTCTGTCACGCGAGTGACTGCCAGCAGGAACGTACCCTCCTGATCGGGTTGCGCCAGCAGTGCCACCACCACCGCCGTGTAACCGCTCAGGACAAACGCCTGGGAACTGGTGTAGCGCAACAAGGTGCCGCCGGCGGTACACAGCGCCAACCACAAGGCCAGCGTGATGATGAAGGGCAGCGGCGCCTGGGGGAAAATGGCCATGATCAACACCGCGACCGCCGCGCCCAACGTGGTGCCGATGATCTGGCCGAAACTTCGGGCGAGGGCCATGCCGCCCAATGGCTGACTGACAATGATCACCGCCATGATCGACCACTTGGGCTGGTCGAGGTCGAACACAAAGGCCAGATACAGCGTCAGCAACCCGGCCACGATGGTTCTCAGGGCAAACAGCAGCACCTCGCGTCCGGGGTCGAGAATGGCCTTGAAGTATTGAAGCAGCGGTTGCATGGGAGCGCTCATCGAGTGGTCTCCTGCAAGCGTAGTCATCACGACGAATTTCTGTGTCGACAAAACCTGTAGGGCATTTCGCCGATGGTTACGCCCAGCTTGATAGAGCCTGTCGATCACTTCGTCAGCCAAAGCGATTGGACAGGATCCCCCCATGCCCCTAGGCTGAAATCGCTGCGAAAGCGTCACTCTCTCTATAAAGCCCCTGCCCATGATTGTGCGTCCCAAGCCGAATCTGCTCGGCATGTTGTTTTCCCTTAAAGGCTCGATTGCCAAGCGCATTGCCTTGCGCAGTCTGTTGGTGACCCTGCTGGCGTCGGTAATCGTGCTGGTGGAGATCTGGCATCCGGCGTATTTCTCCAAGGTCAACGCCACGCCGTTCACCCTGCTGGGTCTTTCTTTGTCGATCTTCATGAGCTTTCGTAACAACGCCTGCTACGACCGCTGGTGGGAGGGCCGCAAGCATCTGGGGCAGTTGATCATCGAAGTGCGCTCGTTGATTCGCCAGACCCAGGGGCTGATGGCGGCGGCCGAACGTGAACTTATGCTGCGTGAACTCTGCGGGTTCGCCCATGGCTTGATCGCCCGCCTGCGCCTTGAGAGCGAGATGAGCGCCATCAAACCGTGGACGCAGGATGCCGTGGACGCGGGGCACCCGAATATCACTGACGCGCTCTTGCAGCGGATCGGCGTCCGGTGTTCGGCCCTCGCCGAGCGCGGCCAGATCAGCGAATGGCGTTATACCCAACTGGAAACACGACTGGTCAGCCTCAGTCAGGTCCAGGCCAGTTGCGAACGCATCAAAAGCACGCCACTGCCCTTCCCTTACACCCTGCTGCTGCACCGCACCATCTACCTGTTCTGCATCCTGTTGCCGTTCGCCATGGCAGAATCTCTTGGCTGGCTGACACCGGTGATTACCGCCATTGTCAGCTACACCTTTTTCGGCCTCGACGAAATCGGTGACGATCTGGAGGACCCGTTCGGTTTCGATGAGAACGATCTGCCGTGCAATGCGATTTTGCGCACGCTGGAGCGCGAAGTGCTGGCAGCGTTGGGGCAAACCGACTTGCCACCGGTCCTTGAGCCCGATGACTACGTGCTGAACTGAGCCAGGGTTTGACTCACAGCCCGGCCTGACCGAAGCTGGTGACTTTGTAAAAGCCTGTCAGCTCCCGGATCCCTGCATGCCTCAGTCCCGCCGCTATCTGCTCATCAGCCTCTGCGCACTGCTTGCCCTCGCCCTCGCCTGGTTTTTTTTGCGCAGCACGACGCCTGTGGTGCCGGAGGCGATTCGACGCGGCTACAGCGAAGCGCTGACCCAGGCACGCACGGGTCAACCGGGGGCGGCGCGGGTTCTTTACCAGCAATTGGGCCGCCCTGACCTGTCCGACAAGCGCCGCGTCTGGCTGCATGCCGAACTGCCCAACTACCCCAGCCCGCAAGCCTTGAAACTGGCGGATGCGGACCTGCAACATCCATCGGCGGATGTACGCATCGCGGCGATCAAAAGCATCAGCGGTTTAGTGCCCAATGGACAGCGAAGTCTGTTGCTCGGCCCCTTGCTCGATGACAGCGACCCAAGTGTTCGGTTTACGGCGGTCAACGCCTTGCTGGGGCTGTCTCCGGATGAGCTGGGGTTGTATTTCGGCCCCCTGGAGCAAGCCATTGACGCTTGGGAACAGGTCCTCAAGCAGCAGCCGGAAAGCGCCGACACCCAGTACCAACTGGCGCGCCTGCATTTGCACAATGCCGAACTGAAGGACGCGCAGCAGGCATTGGAGCGCACGTTGCAACTGGCGCCCGGCAACTTGCCGGCACTGGTGATGCAGATTGACGTGCTGGATCGACTGGGCCAAAGCGATGCCGCCCAGCAATTGTTGGCGAAGCAGTTAAAGGCCCAGCCCGATTCGGCCTATCTGCAACATGCGTTGGGGCTCTGGTTGCTGCATCACGGGCAAAGTGAGTTCGCGTTGCTCGGGCTGTCCAAAGCCGTGGAGCTTGAACCCGACAATAAGGATTACCGCTACGACCTGGCCACCACGTTGCATGGTGAGCAAGAGCTGGAGGCCGCGCAGAAACAGCTGCAGGAAATCGTCCAGCGCCACCCGGCCGATCGCAAGGCGCGCGTGCTGTTGATCAACTATTGGAAGGAAAGCGGACAGTTGCAGAACGTACAGATCCTGTTGGCGCAGCTCGAGCAGCTCAATCCGGATGATCCGGCGCTGCAGCAAGGGCTTTAATCAAGATCAAAAGATCCTCCGAACGCGGCCCGAGCCTTCGGCAGCCCTACAGGGGGGCCGTACGACACAACCGTCGACGCAGCTTCAGGAGAGCATGTCCTGCATGATCTGTTGCAATACATCCAGATCGAATGGCTTGGCCAGGATCGGTGCCTTGCGGGTGATCGGGCTGTCGGTTTCGCGGATTTCCTGCGGGTAACCGCTGATGAAGATCACCTTGAGTTCCGGTCGCAGCTTCACGGCAGGTTCGGCGATTTGTACGCCAGAAATCCCGCCAGGCAGGCGGAAGTCGGTGATCATCATGTCCAGGTTCGGTTTGCTCGCCAGAATCTCAAAGGCCTGCTCACCGTTTTCGGCTTGCAGCACCCGGTAACCTTCACCCGACAAATAAGCGGACAGCACCATCAAAATCGAAGGATCATCTTCGACGATCAGTACCACGTCTTGTGCATCTTCACTCATGGAAAACCTTTGTTCGGTCAATAGCTGCTGATACGACCATGTGGTCAATCAGAGGTTGCGTTCATCGGGCTGTTTTCCTGCAGCGGCAGACAAACGCGAAACAAGGCGCCTTCGCCAATCCGGCTCTCGACGGTAATGGAGCCACCATGGGCGGCGACAATCTGCTGCGAAATAAACAACCCCAGGCCCAGCCCCGCCACGACGGCCCTGGTGGAAACCCGTTCGAACTGCTGAAAAATGCGCTGCTGATTCTCTTCACCGATCCCGATACCGCGATCCTGAACCTCAACCCGCGCTTGCCCGTGGTGATTGTACACGCGAACGTCGATCGCGCTCTTGGCACCATAGCGCAACGCATTAGTCAGCAGATTGCAAATCACTTGTTCGATACGAAACTCGTCCCAGTCGCCCATCACGGGTTGGTCGGCGATCAAGCTGACTGACGCCTGCGCGGCCTCAGCCTGCGGTGCGAAGTTCTGCAAAAGATTGTGCACCAGTTGCACCAGGTCAAACCGAGTCGGGCGGATCGACAGCTTGCCGGTGCGGATCCGCGACACATCGAGCATGTCTTCGATCAGGCGGATCAAGCTTTTGATCTGCCGTTCGTCGCGCTCGACCATGGCGTGCATTTTGTCCAGGGTGAACGCCGCGGCGTTATCCCGGGCCAGGTGCATTTTGCGCAACTGGGTTTCGAGGATCAGGCCATTGAGCGGTGTACGGACTTCATGCGCAACGATGGACATGAAGTCATCGCGCATGCGCACCGCCTGCTTCAGTTCTTTCTGGGTGTTCTGCAACTGTTCGAGCAGCGCCCCCTGTTCGCGGCGACTTTGCTCCAGGGCTTCGACCTGCTGCTTCATCGCCTTGCTCTGGCGATACAGATCGACGAAGACATTGACCTTGCTCTTGACCGCGTGGACATCCAGCGGCTTGTGCAGAAAGTCCACCGCTCCGCTTTCGTAGCCCTTGAATGCGTAGTTGAGATCACGGCCAGCGGCACTGACGAACACAATCGGGATGCTTTTGGTTTTTTCCGTGCCGCGCATCAACTCGGCCAACTCAAAGCCGTTCATGCCGGGCATCTGCACATCGAGAATGGCCAGCGCGAATTCGTGCTGCAACAACAGCGACAAGGCTTCATCGGCGGACAAGGCCTTGAAGACGATGAGGTCCTGCCGCTTGATCAACGCCTCAAGCGCCAGCAGGTTCTCCGGCAGGTCGTCGACGATCAGCAATTTGGCCTGGATGTTACTTAGCATGGGATTTGTTCCCGCTCGACACGCAGACGGCCGAAGCACCGATCACGATAGCTTCTACACAAGGAATACCTGCACGGTTCATGATTTGCGGTAGATCCTTTCTTGTTTGACCAACGGCTCAAACTGATTGCCATAGGCCGAAAAATCCAGGGTTTCCTTGCTGCCCAGTGCCAGAAAGCCCCGATGACACAAAGATTCGTGAAACAAGCCGAACGTTCGATCCTGAAGCTTTTTGTTAAAGTAAATCAGTACATTACGACACGAAATTAATTGAGTTTCGGAGAATACGCTATCGGTGGCCAAGCTGTGATCGGCGAACGTTACGTTGTCGCACAGGCTCTTGTCGAAAATCGCGTAGTCATAAGCCGCCGTGTAGTAATCGGCGAACGAACGCTGACCACCGGCCTGCTGATAATTGTGAGTGTAGGCTCGAACATTCTGCAGGGAGAAAATCCCCTGCCTGGCTTTATCCAGCGAGCGCGGGTTGATGTCGGTGGCATAGATGATGGTACGCTCCAGCAGGCCTTCTTCGCGCAGCAGGATCGCCATCGAATAGACCTCTTCGCCGGTACTGCAACCGGCAATCCAGACCTTGATCGACGGCCAGGTCTTGAGCAGCGGCACCACTTCCTGACGCAGCGCCAGGAAGTGCGAAGGGTCGCGAAACATTTCGCTGACCGGAATCGTCAGCAATTGCAGCAGCTGCATGAATGCGGTTGGGTCGTGCAGGACCTTCTCTTGCAGCGCCGAGATGGTATTGCACTCGAATTGGCTTAATGCATGGTTGACCCGACGCTTGATCGACGCGCCGGAGTAATCGCGAAAATCGTAGCTGTATTTGAGGTAGATCGCTTCGATCAACAACCTCAGTTCGATTTCGCTGCGCTCCATTAGAGGCGTTCCATCTTCGGTAACCACACACGAATCAGCGAGAACAGGCGATCCAGGTCGATGGGCTTGGCCAGGTAGTCGTTGGAGCCGGCCTGCAAGCAGCGCTCCTGATCGTCCTTCATCGCCTTGGCCGTCACCGCAATGATCGGCAGCTTGCGCCAGCGCAGATCCTTGCGGATTTCCTGGGTGGCTTCGAAACCATCCATTTCCGGCATCATCACGTCCATCAGCACCAGGTCGATGTCCTCGACTTCATTTAATCGCTCAATTGCTTCACGACCGTTACGGCCAATCACCACCACCGCGCCCTTCTGCTCCAGCGCACTGGTCAGGGCGAAGATATTGCGTACATCGTCATCCACCAGCAGCACTTTGCGCCCCTCGAACACCTTGTCGCGGCTGCGGGCGGTCTTGAGCATGGTCTGGCGTTCATGGGATAAGCGGGATTCGACCTTGTGCAGGAAGAGTGTCACTTCATCCAGCAACCGCTCGGGCGAACGCGCGCCCTTGATGATGATCGAGCGCGAATACTTGCGCAGCTCGGCCTCTTCGTCCCGGGTCAGGTTGCGTCCGGTATAGACGATCACCGGTGGAAACGAGCAGATATCCTCGCAGGACATGCGCTTGAGCAAGTCGTTGCCAAGCATGTCCGGCAGTTTCAGGTCGATGATCATGCAGTCGAAAATCGTGGTGCGCAGCAAATCGAGTGCATCCTGCGCCAGGCCGACGGCAGTGATTTCGACGTCCTCGTCGCCGATCAATCGGGCGATGCTGTCGCGCTGCAGATCGTCGTCTTCGACCAGCAATATGCGTTTGACCTTCTGGGTCAGTTTGGCTTCGAGGCGGGCAAACACCTCCTTGAGCTCCTCGCGCGTAGTCGGTTTGACCGCGTAACCGATGGCGCCCATGTGCATGGCGGCCTCGACACGGTCTTCGACCGAGATCACATGCACGGGAATGTGCCGGGTTTCGGCTTGCTCTTTCAGGCGCTGCAACACCGTCAGCCCGGAATGATCCGGCAGGCGCATGTCCAGCAGGATCGCGTCAGGGATGAATTGCCTGGCCAGGTCGTAGCCTTCATCGGCGCCGTAGGCCACCAGGCACTGATAACCCAGTTCATGGGCCAGATCGTAGAGGATGTGCGCAAAGTCCGGCTCATCTTCCACCACCAGGATGCATCGAGTGGCGAACGGCGCCTTGTAGCGATCATCATCGAAACGCGCGATTTCGACCTCGGCAATCAGCGGCACTGGTGCGGTAGCCACGATGGCTTGCGGCATGGTCACCGGCGTGGCTTTCATCGTTTCGACAGGCGTATCGCCCGGTTCGATGTAGTGCTGCGGCAACACCAGGGTGAACACACTGCCCTGCCCCGGCGTGCTGGTCAGGCTGATGGAGCCGCCCAGCAACGTGGCCAGATCACGAGAGATCGACAGGCCCAGGCCGGTACCGCCGTAACGACGGTTAGTGGTGCCGTCGGCCTGACGGAAGGCTTCAAAAATGCTGTCCTGATGATCCGGCGCAATGCCGATCCCGGTATCACGGACGATAAAGGCGATGCCCTCGCCTGGCTGAGCCGCGACGATCAGGCTGACGGTGCCCTTTTCGGTGAATTTCACCGCGTTTGACAACAGGTTCTTGATCACTTGCTCCAGGCGCTGGCGATCGGTGAACAGCATCAGCGGTGCGTCAGCGCGCAATTCGACTTCAAAATCCAGTTGCTTGTCCGCGGCCAACGGCTCGAACATTCCTCGCAGGCCTTCCACCAGGCGCGCGACGCTGGTGTTCTCCGGACGCACCTCAAGCTTGCCGGCCTCAACCTTGGAAATGTCGAGAATGTCGTTGATCAGGTTAAGCAAGTCGTTGCCGGCGGAATAGATCGACTCGGCGAACTTGACCTGCTCGGCGCTGAGGTTTTCCTGCGGGTTTTCCGCCAGCAGTTTCGCCAGAATCAACGAACTGTTCAGCGGCGTGCGCAGCTCGTGGGACATGTTGGCGAGGAATTCGGACTTGTACTTGCTGGCACGCTGCAACTCTTCGGCGCGGGCCTCGAGCTCAAGCTGGGCCTGATTCAGCTGGCTGTTCTTCAGGTCCATGGCGTCGCGTTGCTCGGCCAGGATCTGCGCCTGTTCGGCGAGTTGTTCGTTGGTTTGCTCCAGCTCGATCTGCTGGGTTTCCAGGTGAGCCTGGGACTCCTTGAGAACCCGCGACTGCTCTTCCAGCTCTTCGTTGGCGCTCTTGAGTTCTTCTTGCTGAACCTGCAACTCTTCGTTGAGTTGCTGGGTTTCGGCCAGCACTTCCTGTAAGCGCTGGCGATAACGCGCCGCTTCGATCGAGGTGCCGATGTTGCCGGCAACCAGTTCGAGCAACTCGATGTCACGATCTGTCAGCGGTCGCAGGAAACCGAGTTCGATCACCCCGTTGACGCGATCGTCATCGCTGGTCGGCACCGCCAGTACACTGCGTGGTAAACCTTCGCCCAGGCCGGAGCTGACTTTGAAGTAGTCGCCTGGCACGTCATCAAGACGAATCAGGCGCGCCTGTTGCGCCACCTGGCCGACAATCCCTTCGCCATTGTAAATCTGTTGCTCAAGCGCTTCCTGTTCCCGGGAGAAACCGTAAGACGCGATGCGCTTCAGGCCACCATGCTCCTCGCGCACATAGATCGCCGCGACGGCGCTGCCCAGGTATTGCGCGCAGAACTGCAGAATGTTGCGCCCCAATAGATTGAGCGATAACTGCCCCAGGACTTGTTCGGCCAGTTCGGTCTGGCCGTTGCGCAACCAGGCCTGCTGCTCCAGACGGCGGGCGCTGGCCTGTTGCGCGGCGAGGTTGACGCTGTAGCTGCGGGACAGGTTGAGAAGATCCCGGCGACCAATATAGGCCAGCAATCCGCTGATACCGGCCACGAACAGCAGATAAAGAGCGATGCTCCAGATTGTGGTGCGCCGCACTTCTTCGTTGCGCGTGGCACGCAACTGCTGCTCCATGTCGATCAGGTCTTCGAATTGCTTGCGGATCTCATCGGTCAACCGTTTGCCGCGACCGACCTTGACGACGCTGCGGTAATCACCGCCTGCATGCTGCAAATCGATCAACGATTGCGCGAAATTGGCCCACTCCGTCTGCAAGGCCTGGAGCCGGTGCAGACGGTCGGTCTGCACCGGATTGTCCGCGGTCAGTTCGAGCAAGGTATTGAGGGCGACCGCTATTCTTGGCTTTGCCGTCTCATAGGGCTCGAGAAAATGCTCGTCGCCACTGAGCAGGAAACCGCGCATGCCGGTTTCCAGATCGACGGTCAGTTTTACCGCTTCATTGACATTATTGATCACCCGGTCCGAGTGCTGGACCCACTGGATCACCGACAGCAGATAAGTGATCAGCAAGACAAAGAACACCGCGCTGATGACACCGACACCCAACGGCAGGCTGACGTTGCGGCTCAGGAGTTTACGGAATCGTTGCTCATCAACCGCAGGCGCAGAGGTCATGGGAAGCCTTGTCGAACTGTTGAAAGCCATCGAGTCTGCCCCAAATCGGCCGAGGGGATCCATTTTTCTGACACGTTTTTCGGCAATATCCTGCATTTCACTGCTCCGGCGCAAAGGAGCGGTTATTCTTCGCGGCTCTTGTGCGGCTATTGTTCTTTGTAACGCCTCGGGAACTTGTCGTGATCTGTCACTTACTCATGCAAGAGCCCGGCGATTTCGATCGACGCTATCGCAAATCCAACCTTTGAGAGCCGCACTATGTCCACCAAAACATCCACCATCCTGGTCGTCGAAGACGACGCCATCGTGCGCACGCTGATCGTCGATGTGCTGGAGGAACTGGAATACCGGGTACTTGAGGCCGACGGCTGTGAAGAGGCGCTGGATTTCATCAACGATGAGGACCAGCACATCGACTTGCTGATGACCGATGTGGGGCTGCCAGTCATGGACGGCCGGGAATTGGCGAAGCAGGCGCGCATGCTGCGCCCCGAGCTGCCGATTCTGTTCGCCAGCGGCTATGCCGAAAGCATTGAGGTGCCTGACGACATGCATGTGATCGGCAAGCCATTCTCGATTGATCAACTGCGGGATAAGGTCAAGGGCATACTCTCTGCCAGCTAAACCAGGCATCAACCTAGGCACCGAACTTGAAAAAGTGAGGTGCTATTTGATACAGCATTGGCTCCCTGCCATAAAAATTCCAAACATTCGTTACACCATGAAAACGTTGTTAAGCGCCTTATCCTAGAGGCCGCGTCCGCCTTGCTTTTACTCTAAACCAAACGAACCTTTAGTTATTTTTTCTGGCATGGCGAAATAGCATTTTACAAAACTCAAGTTGTCACTTAACCATAACCAAAAGAGGATGCCGATTCATTTAAACCAACTTTAAATAAACGGATTTATTTATGAGCAGCACGAGCATGCCGGCACATTCCGAGCGTCGTTTGTCTAAACCTTTTCAAGCCACCTATGATATTGAAAAAATCGCAGAAAGTGACAACATTGAAAAACAGAAAGTTATCACAACCCTAAAAAGCAAGATTGCGGAAATGAAAGACGATCCGAAAGTCGACTGGAGCAACTCATTTTTCTCGATCACAAAAGGCTCTTCGTTCGAACAAGCACTACAACCAGGCGCTGTGATGCTGCAAGGTTTGATTGAAACGGAAGCGTTTACTAACTTTCTAATCAGAAGCAAGCTGACAATGCCCGCGGGCACCAATGTATACGTAAGCAGCGATGGCCAAATTGGCGCAACAATCAAAAATACCAAGTACACTTTCACCATCGCGGTAAAGCGAAGCCCAGAGCTTAGCGAAGATTTCAACACCCTCATTGAAATTGCAACAACGATGGGCGGGATGGTTTTTACAACGGAGGACGTCAACGTAAAACAATGGTTGACCTTTCATGAGTATGATGCACCGGAAAATCTGACAGGTATAAAAAACCTGATCAAGCATCTGGAATTTGCCTACCGCCCTTCCCCTGCATTGGGTAACTACTGGGAAGCCATCTCAGGCAGTGAGGACAAGGCTTTGGTGTTGTCGGCGGATGACAGGCAAACAATTCGTACCTTGACCGCTAAGCACATCGGGGGCCGGGGAAAGCTGCTGGTGGACCTGTGTAGTATTGCATTGGGAAGTCGTTCAAAAACAGTAAAGCGATTGAATTGCCGCGAACTCCTACACGTATTGGGTATACACCCCTATTTCAAAAGCTGGTCCGAAAGTTATTTAAAAGCGCTTGACTGGTACGGATCCAAATCAGGTGAATCCGTCTCTGAGTTGAACCTCGAGCAGGTACTCATGACTGCAATTATTCTCGACATTTACCCGGACGCGGGAGGCGACGAGCGTCGAAATCACATCGCGGGTTACAACCTTTATACGCCTGAAAACATAGAGAAATCAGTTCCAGAGGTTTTCACTGAACTGGAACGGCATCTTGAGAATGAGCATGACATTACTTCTGACACCAGTACTCTCGCCGCCTACTTGTTGCTGGCAGGCAGGGCACCCGAATTTCTGGTAAGAAATCTGCCCGAATCATTGCGACTGGGCACCCCCGAATGGATCACGTTCTGTCGGGGTGTTGCCATAGCAGAAGCCAACGCTTGCGGCTCCGTGCTTTCCATGACATTTGCAAACGTCATGCAACTTGAAGCGATTGAGCCAGTCAACAAGGAGCTGGAAATTCTGCACAGCGTGCTGTCAGTCGACCCGATTATTGACTGGGCGCTGCTGAACAACGTGATTACTCTTGAGCAGGTGATCAGTGACTATAAAGGTTCTGGTGATCGTGCCATTGAGGCTTATCAGACGTTTGCGGATGTCTATTCGCAAGCAGTCGCCACGTTGTCGACCCCTCTGCCCAGCCGAAAAGCGATTTCCCGGGAGATACTTGAGCATATCGTGCCGGACTGCTATTTCATCGACGAAAAAATACTGTTCGAGAAACAACGGTCTAGTCACGAGTTCAACAATTTCGAGCCGTTAGCCATGTCCATGGTAGAGCTCAACATGTCCAACCATCTTGGGACACTGAACTGGGATTTGAAAAAAAGCACTAGTCTCTACCAGAGATTTCCGCACCTTGTGCCTAATCTGGTCTCTACGGAGGGGGTTTTCAAACGTCGTTTTGACCAGGCTTATGCGCCATTGGAAAAAGCGATGGCCAGTATTGTCAATCTGGCTTTGTCGGCGTTACCGCCGGCTGACCGGGTTCGTTTGCTGTGCGGTGAAGTCACTTTCTTCACTATCCGCCCCTCGGTTGCCATCATCCAGCCTCCCGATTTGTTTCCTCAGGAAAAACAGAAAGCCAAAGATGAAGCCACGGGGCGCTATGGCGTCGTGATGTGCTCGAAATATGAAGGCCGGTTGTATTGTTATGAACTGTTCACCTTGCACGGTGAATGCAGGGAGAACCCTCAACTGGCAGCACTTGTGCAAAAAGAAGGTCTGCTGGCACAACCTGCGAGACTGGACTTTACCGATCACATCAACAGTTTGAGCAAAGCTGCAAAAATCCATAATTTGCCAACTGATATAGAGAGCTATACCCACGGAGTTCCCCCAGGCAACACGCAGTCAAGTCATGGGGTGATTGAAAAACTGGGGGCATTGAACACATCGGTAAAAACAGGACGCACTATTGAGCCTGGTTATTATGAGAGCTATCAAAGCGAAGAATTCAGTACCCTGACTAATTTCATTTTGAAGCATCGCCCCCTCTGGACGTACGACGAACTGATAGAAGACGCGCGGGGCCGAACAGAACTGGAGCAAAGGTACTCAAAGGAAGAACAACAATTCGAGACATTCATTAATATTATTGTGCCTTTTAAATCCTGCATCGAAGACTTCTTCTCCGATGATCCGGACCGTAACAGGGGCAGCACGCTGTTCTGCGCGCTTGAACTTGCGATGACCGTTTTGCTGGTTGTTGGCGTCGCTGCAAAAGCCGCTAGCGTCGCGGCAAAGGCCGTTTCCACCGCCTCGAAGACCAGAGCGCTAGCCAAGTTGGGCCTAGGGTTTCTCCATTCTGTGTTCAACCCGCTGGACGGTACGCCAGAGCTGATCCTGGGCGTCGGAAAGTATTTAAAGAAAGGTGTATTGGGTATCAGTCGGGCTGGTTTGAACTCTTTGGAAAGTGCAACCCATCAACTTCGAAGACTGTCCGGCAGCGCTGACGCTTATGACTTGATCAAAGCGGCGCAACGAACTGATATCGGACAAGGAATCTGGCGGCCGCTGGGTAGCTCTGGAGATTCTTTCATCGTGTCGGCGGTTCGCATGCAGGATGACTGGTACGCTCTCAACCGGCTGGGGCTGCCGTGGGGAAAGAAACTCAAAAACTTCGACTTGAGTTTCAAGTCCTACGTTCGCAAGAAACTCCTGCCGGATAGCTTCGTCTCCGCCTATGTCAAAAGAAGCTTACCGATCGCCCAGACAAAAATTGACACCGCACTGCATCAACTGATGGAAAACACTGCTGATTTCGACGTAAAAGCAATAATAAAATATTTCTTCGGCAATAGTTCCGCTGAGACTGTTGAGCACCTGACCGAAGCATTACACAGAATGAAAAAAGACCTCAATCACATCTCCCTGAACAACATAGAGATTGTAAAAAAGCCTTCGGACGGCGCGCTGGCTGCAATCTTTCCCGATGCCTTCGCGCGATGGAAAGCGGCGAATTACCCCGCTGACTCGGTTGACAGTCGATTCATGAAGATTTACTCGGACAATATGACTGACTTCTTCCAAAAGGAAAGATTCGACAGAGGGCGGATCGCTGATGGCGTGGTGCATGAGATGTCTCATGGCTCACAACGTACGATTGACCTGATGTATGCCAACCCGGATCCCGCATTTGGTAAGGCAGGCGATGTCGATGTGACTCAGTTGATGAACCTGGCGAAGCATCCGAATGGACTTGACCCGGTCACATTGCGCGATGCCAGTGAAGAGGGGTTCCTTGAGTTTATCAAGCTTAAAAAAGACTTGCCCAAGGTCGTTGCCGAGTCTCCTGCCCTCCTGAACGCCGACTCTTACGCCCTGGCTATTGGCTTGTTGAATCAACGATCTGCCAATTACCCGCGCTTTATCGAAAACCTGGGCCGGATGAGGAGCAAGTTCGAGACAGCAACCGGTAAGCACATCACGGAGGCTGTGATCATTAATCTGTCTACACTCGCCTAGACGCCTGGGGCAGAAAACCGCTGTCAACGGGGTCGCTGACCTCCCGTAGACTCAAGTAAACGGCCGCAAACTCACAGGAATCGCCTCCTGTGGTTTAATTGCGGCCTTTTCTTCGTCCCTCCTCGCCTACACCAAGGAACACTGTCATGAGTCAGCCCAACGCAACCAAAGTTCTGGTCATTGGTTACGTCTGGCCCGAGCCCCGTTCTTCAGCGGCCAGTGGGCACGTCATGCAAATCCTTGAGACATTCTTGCAGCAAGGCTGGGACGTCACCTTCAGTAGCCCGGCCGGCACCGGTGAACATCGGGCTGATCTGACGGCGTTGGGCATTCGTGAAATTCCGATTGAATTGAACAACAGCAGTTTCGACGACTTCGTCAGCGAACTTGCTCCGGACATCGTGCTGTTCGATCAGTTCATGATGGAGGAGCAGTTTGGCTGGCGGGTCGAAAAATACTGTCCCGATGCCCTGCGTGTCCTTGAGACATCGGATCTGCAAAGCTTGCGGCACGCCCGGCATCAGCGCCTCAAGGATCGCTTGAAGGCCAGTGACGACAACAATGATTTCAGCGACTTGTTCGCGCCGGCGTTGCGCGAAGAGTTCGAACTGATGGCTGATACCGATCTCGCCAAACGGGAGATTGCTGCGCTGTACCGTTGCGACTTGAACCTGATGATCTCTGAAGTGGAGATCGAATTGCTGGTCGAGCAGTTCAAGCTGCCGCGCAACTTGTTGCACTGGTGTCCGCTGATGGTCGAATCTGAGAGCGTGCCGCCGACAGCCTTTGACGATCGGGCGCACTTTCTCAGCATCGGCAATTTTCGACATGCGCCGAACTGGGATGCGGTGCTCTGGATGAAAGCAGCCATCTGGCCGTTGATCCGCGAGCAACTGCCCACGGCTCAGTTGCATATCTACGGTGCTTACACGCCCCCCAAAGCTACCGCGCTGCACAACCCGGCCCAGGGTTTTCATGTCATGAACTGGGCAGAAGATGCTTTGCAAGTGATGTCGGCGGCACGCATTTGTCTGGCGCCTCTACGCTTCGGTGCCGGTATCAAAGGCAAGATTGTCGACGCCATGTTATGTGGCACCCCCACGGTGACGACGCCCATCGGCGCCGAAGCCATGCATGGCAATCATCCCTGGCCTGGGGCCGTGGCCCGCACGGCACGGGAAGTGGCTGACTGTGCCGTGCGGCTGTACAAGGATGAAGCGCTTTGGACGCAGGCCCAACTCCACGGGCAGAGGCTGCTGGCCGATCGATATAAAACGTCGGAACATGGCCCGGCGTTGATCAAGAAGTTGTTGTACTGCCAACAGCACTTGCCTCAACTTAGATGCGATAATTTTACCGGTAGCATGCTGCGTCATCACCACCATAAAAGTACGCAATACATGGCGCAATGGATTGAGGCGAAAAACCGAAACCCTGCTTAATTAACGCACAACTAAATACACACATCTTGCATTATCGCGACGATTGATCACCCCTCTATTTCCCTTTATAAATTATTGACCGAAGTGGGTAACAGTCACTCACTTCGGCCAGCCAATAACACCTATCAAACTATGCTAGGAAGCATTAAATGGACAACATTGTTCAAAACAACTATGCACTTAGAAACTGGATGGGCGCCACGCCGGCGATTGATACACTGTCGCTCAATGAGTTGACACTGCCAGGCACCCATAACGCCGGCAGCGACTGGAAAACCTCCTGGCCGCTGATCCCGGGCGCCCATTGGCTGGCCTGTCAGCACGAATCGTTTTACTCGCAACTGTGCCATGGCTCCCGAGTGCTTGACATCCGTTTGACGTATGACGCCAGTGCGCCGGGGCTTGGCAAGTTCTGCATTCATCACAACGGCTACCGTAACGGCCGCACGCTTGGACACCTTGTCAGAGACGTAGAAGCATTTCTGCAAGAAAATTCCAATGAATTCATCATCCTGGACTTTCATGAATTGAGTGGGGATGACTTTGATTACGCTTACTTCAATAAGATGATGGTCCACTTTCTTGGGCGCCGCTTGATTCCCAACCAAGATCGCTCGTTGAGCCTCGGCCAACTCAAACGCCTCAGCGACAGCCAACGCGTTGTGGTTGCTGTGCCTTGGCACTGGGCAATTGACAAGAGCGTGTTCATTCAGCAAATCGAGCACAAATGGTCTGGCAACGGCATCACCAGTGCCGCAGAGTTGGAACAGCACATTATAAAAGTGCTGAAATATCCGCCAGGCACATGGGCACCATGGTCCCTGTCCGCGACCAGTTATAGCGCTCTCGGTGGTCCGGTAGATATTCACGATGAGCTTAATTCGTGGTTTGACCCGAATAAAAGCGACTGGGCAACACGTTGCAACATTATCAACGTCGACTTCATTGAAGAAAGCAACATCGTTTCATATTGCCTGACCGCGAACCTGAGTAAAGCGGCCAAGCAAGCGCGCTAGCTATTTCTTGTGCAAGTATTTCCGTGACTGGCAATGCCGTCGTGCACTTCTATGCTGGGTCATGAAAGCCTTTCTACGCAGGCGAGTAATAGGGGTATGGCACGCAGCCATATCCCACACATGAATTTCGTCGCCGCCATGGAGGAGACGATTCAACGACAAGGAACTGTCATGACCCACAACACAGCCATCACGCTGGATAAACAAACGTGGATGAGCACTGCCCTCGACATCAATCGTATAAAACTGACTGATGTTATCTGGCCCGGCGCCCATAACGCCGGCATGGATAAACAGGCGCCTAATTATGAAGTGGTCGTCGGCAACTGGACGACGTGTCAAAACGGTTCATTTGCATGGCAACTGTCCAATGGCGCACGGGCATTCGATATCCGCTTGGGCTACACCGAGGGTGCTGATCAGTCGATCTTCTATTTCCATCACAATGGCTACCAATCCCATCGAGTCCTCGATGAGCTGATCAGTGCAATATTATCTTTCCTGGATCGCAACCCGGACGAATTTGTGGTTTTCGACTTTCATGAGCTAGGGGACGGCAACAAGCCCTTCGACTATCAGAAACTCAATGAGCTTCTGGTCAGCCAACTCGGACAGCGAGTAATACCGCCTGACAACTCCACAAAAACGATCGGCGAGCTCAAGCGGATCAGTGCTCGCCGCAGGGTGATATTAGCAGCGCCTGTACGGCGGGAACTGGATGAGAATTATTTCTGGCCGCGCATTGCACACAAGTGGATCAACAGGCGGTTTACCGACACCGAGGATTTGAAAACCCATATTTCCAGCACACTCAAAGACGCGCCTTACGAAACATTTTTATGGTCGTTATCGGCCACCAGCTACGCGTTTCTGGGAGGCCCTCAAGACATCAAAAACCACATCAATGACTGGTTCAATCCCACCCGGGACTGGGTGACGCGCTGCAGCATCATCAATACCGACTTTTTCGACGAATCCGAAATCGTTCGTTACTGCTGGAGTGCCACCAGCATGAAAGCGGTATACGGTGATGCCTTGCATGCCCCCGCCTGAGCACAGTTGCGTTGCAAGCTGGCCTTAGGCGTCCCGAAAGAGGCATGATCAAGGGGCGATAACAATAAAAGTGTCCTGACATGAGCCGACCAGCCAGAGTTACCGATCCCTCCTACGAATTGATGGACGACCACAACGGGTTGTCCATCATCTATCGCCAGCACGGATTCCCCTGCCCCCTGGTGCGCTGGCATTTCCACAAGGAATACGAACTGCACCTGATTGTCGCCAGCTCCGGCAAGGTGTTCATCGGTGACTACATCGGTAACTTCTACCCGGAAACACTGTTCCTGACCGGCCCCAACCTGCCCCACAACTGGATCAGCCAGGTGGCCGAAGACGAAGTGGTGCCCGAGCGCGACATGCTGGTCAACTTCACTGACGAGCTGTTCGAAAGCGGCCATCAGGTGTTCGCCGAACTCAAGACAATTGCGCCCTTGCTGGAGCGCGCGCAGTACGGCATCGAGTTTCGCTGCAAGCGCACCATCCGCCAGGCCATGACCTTGATGCAGCGCATCGCCGACACCCAGGGCATGACCCGGCTCGGGCACTTTTTCATTCTGCTGGAGTTGCTGGCGGCGTCCGATGACTACCAGTTGCTTTCCGGTGCCACGACGCCGCAATTGGCCGATGAACACAATATCGACCGTACCAACCGTGCGGTGGATTACATCTTTGCCCATTACGCCCGGGATTTGACGCTGGAAGAAGTCGCCGAGCACTTGGGTCTGACGCCGACCTACTTCAGTCGGGTATTCAAGCAGGCCACCGGGCGCTGTTTCATTGAGTTCGTCAATCGCCTGCGCATCAGCAAATCCTGCGAGTTGCTGGCCGACGGCGACAAACCGGTGACCGATGTGTGTTTCGAATCAGGTTTCAACAATATTTCCAACTTCAACCGGCGTTTCCAGCAGCTCAAGGGTATGACGCCGACGCACTATCGGCGGTTGGTGGTTCAGCGGTTGACCGAGCAAAACCACAGCTGAGACCGAAAAAACCTGTACTCAATTCAACCTCCGCAACGGCTGGATAGCCGTACCTTGCGCCTCCCCATCAAAACATCAGTGCAAAAAAGTATCGGTTTGAGTGCTAGGGATGATTTGTCAGCCCTGCGTTTGAAGGCTGTAATCAGCGCACATTCTTCCCTCCGCAGGAAGACACAAAAACAATAACTGTCCTTCTGTAACCCTCGGGGTGCAGAAAAGGAGTGCATGATGCAACCTTCTGTAAAAGCTCTGCTTGCCCTCACCTGCATGACCCTCAGCAGCGTCAGCCTTGGCGCTCAGACCCTGACCATCGCCACCGTCAACAACAGCGACATGATCCGCATGCAAAAGCTCTCGAAAACCTTCGAGGCCGAGCATCCGGACATCAAACTCAATTGGGTGGTGCTTGAAGAAAACGTCCTGCGTCAACGCCTGACCACCGATATCGCCACCCAGGGCGGGCAGTTCGATGTGTTGACCATCGGCATGTACGAAGCCGCACTCTGGGGTGCCAAGGGTTGGCTGGAACCGATGAAGGACTTGCCGGCCAACTACGCCCTCGACGACGTTTTCCCTTCGGTGCGTGAAGGTCTTTCGGTCAAGGGCTCGCTCTATGCCCTGCCGTTCTACGCTGAAAGCTCCATCACCTATTACCGCACCGACCTGTTCAAGGACGCCGGGCTGACCATGCCGGAGCGCCCGACCTGGGAACAAATCGGCGAATTCGCCAGCAAACTCACCCATAAAGATAAAGAACAGTACGGTATCTGCCTGCGCGGCAAGGCTGGCTGGGGCGAAAACATGGCGCTGATCACCACTGTCGCCAACGCCTATGGCGCGCGCTGGTTCGATGAGAAATGGCAGCCGGAATTTACCGGCGCTGAGTGGAAAAATGCGCTGAATTTCTACGTCGACACCATGAAAAAGTCCGGCCCGCCTGGCGCATCGAGCAACGGCTTCAACGAGAACCTGGCGCTGTTCAACAGCGGCAAGTGCGCCATCTGGGTCGATGCCAGCGTGGCCGGCTCGTTCGTGACCGACAAAACCCAAAGCAAAGTCAGTGACCACGTGGGCTTTACTTACGCACCGCATCAGGTCACCGACAAAGGTTCTGCCTGGCTGTATTCCTGGGCATTGGCCATCCCAACCAGTTCCAAGGCCAAGGAAGCGGCGAAAACCTTCAGCGCCTGGGCCACGTCCAAGGAGTACGGAGCCCTGGTCGCGGAAAAAGACGGCATCGCCAACGTACCGCCAGGCACCCGCGCCTCCACCTACACCGAGGCTTACATGAATGCCGCGCCGTTCGCCAAGGTGACGCTGGAATCGCTGAAAGCCGCAGACCCGAGCCAACCGTCGCAAAAGTCTGTGCCCTACATCGGTATCCAACTGGTAACCATTCCTGAATTCCAGGCCGTGGGCACTCAGGTCGGCAAGCTGTTCTCGGCGGCGCTGATCGGCCAGACCACGGTCGACCAGGCCCTGACCGCCGCCCAGTCAACCACCGAACGTGAGATGAAGCGCGCCGGTTATCCCAAGTAACCCCGCGCACTTGTAGGAGCGAGGCTGTGTGGCGAGGGGGCTTGCCCCCGTTGGGTCGCGAAGCGGCCCCAAAACACTTTGCGACTGCTTCGCAGCCGAACGGGAGCAAGCTCCCTCACCACACAAGCCTCGCTCCTACAGTTGATCTTCATTTGTCTGTTCCCAATTGGTTCTGATCGCCATGAATACTTCAACCACTGTCAAAGCTCACATGGACATCCCGCAACCGGTGCGTAAAAGCCGGTTGACCAACCCTGGCTGGTTTCTGGTCAGCCCCTCGGTGGCGTTGCTGCTGCTGTGGATGATCGTGCCGCTGGGCATGACCGTTTACTTTTCGATGATCCGCTACAACCTGCTCTACCCCGGCGAAAACGAGTTCGTGGGGCTGGAGAACTTCAGCTACTTCCTGAGCGATTCGGGTTTCCTGCCCGGCGCCACCAATACCCTGTTGCTGGTGGGCAGTGTGTTGCTGATCAGCGTGGTGTTCGGCGTGTTGATCAGCGCGTTGCTGGAGGCCAGTGAGTTTCTCGGTCGCGGCATCGTGCGGGTGATGTTGATCTCGCCATTCTTCATCATGCCCACTGTCGGTGCGCTGATCTGGAAGAACCTGATCTTTCACCCGGTCTCGGGGATTCTTGCCTACATCTGGAAGCTGTTCGGCGCCCAACCGGTGGACTGGCTGGCGCACTACCCGCTGCTGTCGATCATCATCATTGTGTCCTGGCAATGGCTGCCCTTCGCGATCCTGATCCTGATGACCGCCATGCAGTCCCTCGACCAGGAACAGAAAGAAGCAGCGCGCCTGGACGGTGCCGGACCGATCGCCATCTTCTGGCACCTGACCTTGCCGCACCTGGCACGGCCGATTGCGGTGGTGGTGATGATCGAAACCATTTTCCTGCTGTCGGTGTTCGCCGAAATCTTCACCACCACCAACGGTGGCCCCGGCTACGCCTCGACCAACCTCGCCTACCTGATCTACAACCAGGCGCTGGTGCAGTTCGACGTTGGCATGGCCTCCGCCGGTGGTTTGATCGCGGTGGTGATTGCCAACATCGCGGCCATCGTGCTGGTGCGCATGATCGGCAAAAACCTGACAGACAAAGCCTGAGGCCTGCGCCATGACTCTTCAACAATCCCGTCGTCTGCAAAGCCTGCTGCTCGGCACCCTGGCCTGGGCCATCGCGATCCTGATTTTCTTCCCGATCTTCTGGATGGTGCTGACCAGTTTCAAGACCGAAATCGACGCGTTCGCCACACCGCCGCAGTTCATCTTCACGCCGACGCTGGAGAACTACCTGCACATCAACGAGCGCAGCGATTACTTCAGCTTCGCCTGGAACTCGGTGGTGATTTCCTTCAGCGCCACGGCATTGTGCCTGCTGATCGCGGTGCCGGCCGCCTACTCCATGGCGTTCTACGAAACCCAGCGCACCAAAGGCACGCTGCTGTGGATGCTCTCCACCAAGATGCTGCCGCCAGTGGGCGTGCTGATGCCGATATACCTGTTGGCCAAGAGTTTTGGCCTGCTGGATACACGAATCGCGCTGATCGTGATCTACACGCTGATCAACCTGCCGATCGTGGTCTGGATGGTTTACACCTACTTCAAAGACATCCCCAAGGACATCCTCGAAGCGGCACGCCTGGACGGCGCCACCCTGTGGCAGGAAATGGTCCGGGTGCTGCTGCCGATCGCCAAGGGCGGCCTGGCTTCCACGGTGTTGCTGTCGCTGATCCTGTGCTGGAACGAGGCGTTCTGGTCGCTGAACCTGACCTCGTCCAAAGCCGCGCCACTGACCGCACTGATCGCCTCTTACTCAAGCCCCGAAGGTTTGTTCTGGGCCAAGTTGTCGGCGGTCTCGACCCTGGCTTGCGCGCCGATCCTGATCTTCGGCTGGATCAGCCAGAAACAGCTGGTCCGCGGCCTGTCGTTTGGCGCCGTGAAATGAATCAGAAGCAAAAGATCGCAGCCTTCGGCAGCTCCTACAAGGACCTCCAGGCCTACGCGATCCCAATGTAGGAGCTGGCGCAGCCTGCGATCTTTTGATCTTGAAGGCTGCAAGCTCAACCCGAATCTCAAAGCGGAGGCCCATCATCATGGCCAACCTGAAAATCAAAAATCTGCAAAAAGGCTTCGAAGGTTTTTCCATCATCAAAGGCATCGACCTGGAAGTGAACGACAAGGAATTCGTGGTGTTCGTCGGCCCGTCGGGTTGCGGCAAGTCCACCCTGCTGCGGCTGATCGCCGGCCTTGAAGAAGTCAGCGGCGGCACCATCGAGCTCGATGGTCGCGACATCACCGAAGTCAGCCCGGCCAAGCGCGACCTGGCGATGGTGTTCCAGACCTACGCCCTGTACCCGCACATGAGCGTGCGCAAAAACATGTCGTTTGCCCTCGACCTGGCCGGTGTAGCGAAAGCCGAAGTCGAGAAGAAGGTCGGTGAAGCAGCGCGCATTCTGGAACTCGGGCCGATGCTCGAACGTAAACCGAAACAGCTGTCCGGCGGTCAGCGTCAGCGCGTAGCGATCGGCCGGGCCATCGTGCGCAACCCGAAAATCTTCCTGTTCGACGAACCGCTGTCCAACCTCGACGCCGCCCTGCGGGTGCAAATGCGCCTGGAACTGTTGCGCCTGCACAAAGAACTGCAAGCCACCATGATCTACGTGACCCACGATCAGGTCGAAGCCATGACCATGGCCGACAAAGTCGTCGTGCTCAACGGCGGCAAGATCGAGCAGGTCGGTTCGCCACTGGACCTGTATCACCAGCCAGCCAACCTGTTTGTCGCAGGTTTTCTCGGCACACCGAAAATGGGCTTCCTCAAAGGCAAAGTCACCCGTGTTGAAAGCCGGGGCTGCGAAGTGCTGCTGGACGCCGGCACCCGCATCACTCTGCCGCTGAGCGCGGCCCACCTGAGCGTCGGCGGCGCGGTGACCCTGGGCATTCGCCCGGAACATCTGGAGCTGGCGCAACCCGGCGATTGCACGCTACAAGTCACCGCCGATGTCAGCGAACGTTTGGGCAGCGACACCTTCTGCCACGTCCTGACCTCGTCCGGTGAAGCGCTGACCATGCGCGTTCGCGGCGATCTGGCGAGCCGTTATGGCGAAACCCTGAGCCTGCACCTGGACGCCGAACACTGCCATTTATTTGATGCCGACGGCGTGGCGCTGACCCGTCCACTGCGCGCCGCAGCCTGATTTCAGAGAGCATGCGATGAAACTGAATAAATCCAACCTCAACCGCCTCGCCCCCGAGGTGGCCCTGCCCGCCTACACCCTGAGCGACACCCGCCAGGGCATCGCGCACATTGGCGTCGGCGGTTTCCACCGCGCCCATCAGGCGTACTACACCGACGCCTTGATGAACACCGGCGAAGCACTGGACTGGGCTATCTGCGGGGTTGGCCTGCGCGCTGAAGACCGTCGAGCCCGGGACGATCTGCAAGAGCAGGATTACCTGTTCACCCTGTTTGAACTCGGCGATACCGACGACACCGAAGTGCGAGTCATCGGCGCGATCCGCGACATGCTGCTGGCCGAAGACGGCGCCGAGGCGCTGATCGATAAACTGGCCAGCCCCGAGATTCGCATCGTCTCGCTGACCATCACCGAGGGCGGTTACTGCATCGACGACAGCAACGGCGAGTTCATGGCGCACCTGCCGCAGATCCAGCACGACCTGACCAATCCGAACGCGCCGAAAACCGTGTTCGGCTTCCTCTGCGCCGCGCTGGCCAAACGGCGTGCAGCCGGCACGCCCGCGTTTACGCTGATGTCTTGCGATAACCTGCCGCACAACGGCGCAGTGACCCGTAAAGCCTTGCTCGCATTCGCTGCCCTGCGCGATACCGACCTGCGCGACTGGATCGAGCGCAACGTCAGCTTCCCCAACGCCATGGTCGACCGCATCACACCGATGACCAGCACCGAGCATCGTCTGCAACTGCACGACACGCACAGCATCGACGACGCCTGGCCGGTGGTCTGCGAACCGTTTGTGCAGTGGGTGCTGGAAGACAAATTCGTCAACGGTCGCCCGGCCTGGGAAAAGGTCGGCGTGCAGTTCACCGATGACGTCACGCCTTACGAAGAGATGAAGATCAAACTGCTCAACGGCAGCCACCTGGCCCTGACCTACCTGGGTTTTTTGAAGGGTTACCGCTTCGTTCACGAAACCATGAACGACCCGCTGTTCGTGCGCTACATGCGCGCCTACATGGACCTGGACGTGACGCCACAACTGGCGCCGGTGCCAGGCATCGATTTGACCGAGTACAAAAACACCCTGGTGGCGCGCTTCTCCAATCAGGCGATTGCCGATCAGCTGGAGCGGGTGTGTTCGGATGGTTCGTCGAAATTTCCGAAATTCACCGTGCCGACCCTCAACCGTTTGATCGCCGATGGCCGCGAGACCAAGCGCGCGGCGCTGGTAGTGGCGGCGTGGGCGCTGTACCTCAAAGGCGTGGATGAGAATGGCCACACCTATTCGATTCCTGATCCGCGGGCGGCGTTCTGTCAGGCGCTGGTGGCTGATGATGCGTTGATCATCCAGCGGCTGCTGGAGGTTGAGGAGATTTTCGGCACGGCGATTCCGCGTTCGCCAAAGTTCGTCGCGGCGTTCGAGTGGTGCTGCAACAGCTTGCGGGAGGTTGGCGTGACGCAGACGCTCGAACGAGTGCTGGCCGTCTGATCGTTCCCACGCTCGGCGTGGGAATGCAGCCCGGGACGCTCCGCGTCCCATCCAGAAGCGGACGCAGAGCGTCCATTGATGCATTCCCACGCAGAACGTGGGAACAATCTTCGGTAGGGTGTTTCCATGGCAAACCAACAACTATTCCTGGGCATCGACTGCGGCACCCAAGGCACCAAAGCCGTTATCCTCGACGCATACAGCGGTCAGGTCCTCGGTCAGGGCGCCGCTGTCCACAGCCTCATCAGCGGCGCCAACGGCCGTCGCGAGCAAGACACCGCCCAGTGGCTGGAAGCCTTTACCCAAGCCACCCGTCGAGCGTTGCTCGCCGCGGATGTCGATGGTCAGGCCATTCACGGCATCGGCGTTTCCGGCCAGCAACATGGCCTGGTGCTGCTCGACGATCACGGCCAGGTACTGCGCCCGGCCAAACTCTGGTGCGATACTGAATCCACCCCGGAGAATGATCGTCTACTGGCTCATCTGGGCGGTGAACAAGGCTCCCTGGAACGCCTCGGCATCGTTATCGCGCCGGGCTACACCGTGTCCAAGCTGCTCTGGACCAAAGAACAACACCCGGAGATTTTCGCCCGGATCGCCCGCATCCTGCTGCCCCATGACTACCTCAACTATTGGCTCACCGGCCGCAGTTGCAGCGAGTACGGCGATGCGTCGGGCACCGGCTATTTCAACGTGCGTACGCGCCAGTGGGACTTGCAACTGCTGCGCGACATCGATCCCACCGGGCGCCTGCAAGCCGCGCTCCCGGAGCTGATCGATGCCCACCAGCCGGTCGGTACGATCCTGCCAGGCATCGCCGAGCATCTGGGCATCAACCCCAAGGCCCTGGTCTCCAGCGGCGGTGGCGACAACATGATGGGCGCGATCGGCACCGGCAACATCAAGCCTGGCGCGATCACCATGAGCCTCGGCTCTTCGGGGACGGTCTACGCCTATGCCGAGCAAGCGCACGTCAGCCCGGACGCCTCGGTGGCGACGTTCTGTTCCTCCAGCGGTGGCTGGTTGCCGCTGATCTGCACCATGAACCTGACCAATGCTACCGGCGCGATTCGCGAGTTGTTCGAACTGGATATCGAGCAGTTCAACGCCTTGGTCGAACACGCACCGATTGGTGCTGAAGGCGTGTGCATGCTGCCGTTCCTCAATGGCGAACGCGTTCCCGCCCTGCCCCATGCCAGCGGCAGCCTGCTGGGGTTGACCATGACCAACCTGACCCGGGCCAACCTGTGCCGCGCCGTGGTGGAAGGCACCACCTTCGGTTTGCGTTACGGGCTGGACCTGCTGCGCCACAATGGCTTACAAAGCCGCAGCATCTGCCTGACCGGCGGCGGTTCGAAGAGCCCGGTGTGGCGGCAAATCGTCGCCGACATCATGAATACGCCAGTGATTTGTACCGAACAGAGCGAGGCCGCGGCGCTTGGCGCAGCGATTCAGGCGGCGTGGTGCAAGTCCTGGGCAAACGGCCACGAAGACAGCCTGGCGGATTTGTGCGAGCGCTGTGTGAAGCTCGACCTAGCCAGTGAAACCTTGCCGATTGCAGAAAATGTACAGGCCTGTCAGCAGGCCTACGAACGCTATCGACAGCATGTCGCAACCCTTTAAAGAGCGAGCAACTATGTATCTGGTGTGTGGTGAAGCACTGTTCGATTTCTTCAGCGAAGACGATGCCAGTGGCCTGGCGTCCAAAGTGAATTTCAAGGCAATTGCTGGCGGCTCGCCGTTCAACGTCGCGGTAGGTTTGCGCCGCTTGGGCGTGGATGCCGCACTATTTGCCGGGCTGTCGACCGACTACCTTGGCCGACGGTTGCAGCAAGTGCTGCAGGATGAAGGCGTGCGCCCGGATTACCTCGTGGACTTTGCCGCGCCGACCACGCTGGCGATGGTGGCGGTCGGTGCCAATGGCTCGCCCCACTACAGCTTTCGCGGCGAAGGCTGCGCTGATCGGCAATTGAAACTGGAGCACCTGCCAGAACTGGGGCCAGAAGTGCGCGGCTTGCACATCGGCTCGTTCTCGCTGGTGGTGCAACCGGTTGCCGATACCTTGCTGGCGCTGGTGCAGCGCGAAAGCGGCAAACGCCTGATCAGCCTCGACCCGAACGTGCGGCTGAATCCCGAGCCGAATATCGAGTTGTGGCGTTCACGGATCGCCACCCTGGTGGAGCTTGCCGACCTGATCAAGGTCAGCGACGAAGATTTGAGTCTGTTGTATCCCGAGCAGGATCCGCAGCGCGTGATCGAAGGCTGGCTGGAACATCGTTGTCAGTTGGTGTTCCTGACCCGTGGCGGTCAGGGGGCGACGGTGTTCAGCCGGGCTCATGGCACATGGTCGGTGCCGGCTTGTTCGGTGAAGATTGCCGACACCGTCGGGGCTGGCGATACCTTCCAGGCGGCGCTGATTACCTGGCTGACCGAACAGCAGCTGGATTCAGTCGACGGTTTGCAACAGCTGAGCAAGGAGCAGATCGATGCCATGCTCAGATTCGCCGTCAGCGCCGCCGCCCTGACCTGCAGCAAGACCGGGCCGGATTTGCCGTATCGGCGGCAGTTGGACTGAAATTCGCGCCCCCATGCCTCTTCTATCGCAGGTCCTGATTTCAGGACCTGCTGGTGGATTTGAATAAAAGACAGCCCGTATAGTTTTCTTCATTGGCTGTTGTATTTTTACGCCAATTATATTTTTTAGATATATTCTTATTGCAAATTAAAAAATATTAACCCAGACAAAAGATAAGCGGCCATTGACAGTTTTATATTTTTATTTCCGAAGTAAATTTATAGCGTTTTACACTTTCAGCTATTCCAAAAACGTAACCGACTACAACCAGGTAGTTACTTGACCGCTACATACCTTCAACTAGTCTCTTTTCCACGCACGGCGCAGGTAAGGACAATTGCCGTGCGGATCCTTATACCACCACAACAGGAAAAGGAACTCCAACATGGAAAGTGTCGCTATCTCAGCTGCCCAAATTAACTGGAACGGCGGACAACGCATTACGCTCACCGCAGGTGATACAGCCACCTGTACTGCGCTTAGCCCAGGCCAGCTGTATGGGATCTTTATCTACAACTCCGCGCAAAATGACAACAACTCGACTGTCTCCGTGAACTGGAGCAACAGCCAGCCGCCCGTACCGATCACGGTACCTGGCACCACGGCCAATGCAGGCCTGGCATCATTGGGTTTTGTCTCGGGCACCGATACTCAAACCGTTTCGGTCTCACTGTCCAGCAACGCCGGTAAATCACAGGTCGAAATCTGGCTGGGAAGTGTCAGCATGCCGACCAACACATCGGGGCTCAGCAACTATCCGCTGCCGGCCGATGGTGAGCAGCATCCGTTCAACAAGTACACCCGCTACTATGCGGTCCCCCCATCGAAATGGATGAACCTGACGATCACCAGCACCATTACACAGTTCCTCTCCTGCCAGTTCCGTGAGGCGCAGGCGACCGTGTTCGTCGTCAATGAAACGTCGAACGGCCTGCTCTCCGGCCAGGTCACCACGATCGGGCCTACTGCAAGTGAAGTTGGGGCCGTCAAGATCTCTTACTCGCAGATTCAGAGCATTTCCAATAATCTGCAAGGCGACGGTACGCAGTGGGTCTGGATGGATGCTGACAGCCAGCAAAACTCTCAGAGCGCGACCATTTCCCTGCAATCGCTTTGAATTTATTGGCTGAGTCATAAACGAAGGCCCCATCTGTGGGGCCTTCTTTTTTATCTGGCGTAGCGGTCAATTGCCTCGAAAAGTGCCTGTATTCATCGTGCAAAACCTCAGCTATAGGGGAAAGCCCTACAAGCGTCAGGCCCTTGACCTACGGCATTTGCGCCTTGAATGTGGCTCTTTAATATTGCACCATCCGCCCCTGCTTTTTCAAAGGACGGAATTCAAGGCATGCTGGACGCAAACGCAATCCATATCTCCCTCACCCTCGAAGGCATTTCCGTCGACCTTCAGGTGCTCAGCTTCATCGGCCGTGAGGCCCTCAACCGGCCGTTCTGTTTCGACATCGAACTGGTCAGCACCCGCCCCGACCTGAAACTCGAAGAGCTGCTGCACAAACCCGGCTGCCTGACCTTCGGCGCCACCGGCCAGGGCAAAATCCATGGCCTGGTGTACCGCATCGAGCAAGGCGATTCCGGCAAGAGCCTGACCCGCTACAGCATCAGCCTGGCGCCGCAACTTGCCTACCTGCGCCACAACCACGACCAACAGATTTTCCAGCACCTCAGCGTGCCGAAGATCATCGCCCAGGTGCTCGAGGCCCGCGGCATTCTGGCCGACGCCTACAGCTTCCAGCTCGGCGCGATCTACCCGGAGCGCGTGTACTGCGTGCAGTACGACGAATCCGACCTGCATTTCATCCAGCGCCTGTGCGAAGAGGAAGGCATCCACTTCCACTTCCAGCACTCGGCCAGCGGCCACAAACTGGTGTTCGGCGATGACCAGACGGTGTTCCGAAAACTGGCGCCGGTGAGCTACCAGCAGGACTCCGGCATGGCCGCCGAGAAGACGGTGATCAAGCGCTTCAACTTGCGCCTGGAAACCCGCACCACCCGCGTCAGCCGTCGCGACTACGACTTCGAAAAACCCCGGCTGCTGCCGGAAAGCGCAGCCAAAAGCGCGTTCGCCCCTGACCTCGAAGACTACGACTACCCTGGCCGTTTCACCGACCGCGCGCGCGGCAAGCAACTGGCAACCCGTGCCCTCGAGCGCCATCGCAGCGACTACCAACTGGCCGAAGGCAAAGGCGACGAACCGACCCTGGTCAGCGGCCATTTCCTGGCCCTCAGCGAACACCCGCGCGCCGAATGGAACGACCTCTGGCTGCTGCTGGAAATCGTCCACGAGGGCAAACAGCCGCAAGTGCTTGGCGAGAACATCACCAGCGACGTCACCGACAGCAAGGACGATTTCCACCAGGGCTACCGCAACCGCTTCCTCGCCACCCCGTGGGACGCCCATTACCGCCCAGCCCTGGAACACCCGAAACCGCAAGTGCTGGGCAGCCAGACCGCCATCGTCACCGGCCCGCCGGGGGAAGAGATCCACTGCGACGAATACGGCCGGGTCAAAGTGCAATTCCACTGGGACCGCGACGGCCAGGCCGACGACAAGACCAGCTGCTGGCTGCGCGTCGCCAGCGGCTGGGCCGGCAATGCCTACGGCGGCATCGCCATCCCGCGAGTCGGCATGGAAGTGCTCGTCACCTTCCTCGAAGGCGACCCCGACCAGCCGCTGATCACCGGCTGCCTGTACCACAAGGAAAACGTCGTCCCCTACGACCTGCCGGCGAACAAGACCCGCAGCACCTTCAAGACCCTCAGCTCCCCGGGCGGCAAGGGCTACAACGAGTTTCGCATCGAAGACAAAAAAGGCGCGGAACAGATCTACCTGCACGCCCAGCGCGACTGGGATGAAAACATCGAGCACGACCAGAAGATCCGCGTCGGCAATGAACGGCATGACACAGTCGAAGCCAACGTGTTCAGCGAGTTCAAGGTGGAAGAGCACCGCCTCACCCATCTGGACCGCAAGACCGAAGCGCGGGCGGATGATCACCTGACCGTGGGCGTGACCCAGCATGTGAAGGTGGGCACCGCGCAGTTTGTCGAGGCCGGTCAGGAGATTCATTACAACGCTGGCGAGAAGGTAGTGGTTGAGGGTGGCATGGAGCTCACGGCCAAGGCTGGCGGGAGTTTTGTGAAGATCGATGCGGGGGGTGTGACGATCAGTGGGGCTGAGGTGAAGGTGAATTCGGGTGGCGCTCCCGGCGCGGGCACGGGGATTCAGATTCTCGACCCCGTCATCCCATGGGCCGCCGCCAAAGACAAGGCCGGTGCCCTGCTCGTCCCGGCCGCCGTGCAAATGGCCATAGCCAAAGCCGCCCGAGCGGCCGGCGACATCCGCTGCCCGATTTGCGAAGCCTGCCGTGAAGGCAAATGTGATTTGGGGGCAACAGCATGAGCGACGCACTGAACAACTGGCTTGGCGAACAAGCAAAACTCAATCGCGTCCTGATCCTGGCCCTCGACAGCCTCGCCGAACCGAACCCCGTCACCTCGCTCTACAGCGCAGGCTTGATGCAGCGCTCGGTGCAACTCTATCGACGCACCCAATACGCCGAGTTCGCCGCCATCAGCCCGTGGCTGACCGAACTGCACAACCCCGGCGCCGATGCCTTCCGCAAACTGCTGGACGACCCACAGCGCAACTGGGGCTGGATCGGCAGCATGGACAAGGCCGACCTCGACGGCCTGACCCAACACTGGCAGGCCCGAATGGTGATTGAGGAAGACGGCGAACGTTCGCTGTTCCGTTTTCAGGACAACCGCGTGATTGCTCGCTGCCTCGCCAACCTGAGCGAAGCCGAACGCCCCTTGCTGCTGGGCCCGATCAGCAGCGTGCTGTATTGGGACGAGGAGCAGTGGAAAAGCGCGGATAACGCCAGGCCCGGCATGTACTCGGTGCCAAACCCGGCACCGTGGATGCGAATTCCAAACTCGCCGGAACGTACGCGCAGTATCTTGCGCGAAAACCTTAAGCGCTGGTTGCTGGTGTACCACATCGAGGCCGCCGCCAAACTCTCCGAAACCCGCAACGTGCGCGAATGGCTGGAAGAACAGATGGACCTGCTTGAGGCCTGGCAATGGAACACGCCGGAACAGCGAGAGTTCATGCTCAGCCTCAGACTTGATCCCAAGTGCGCGGACGATGTGGCTTGGCAGCCGCTGCCGGGGGAGACGCCAGAACAACATTTTGCGCGGTGTCAGCGGGTGTTTGATGCGCAGCTGGGTCAGTCAGAGCGTGGGTGAGGTTGAGGCGTCTAACGCAACCTTTTCGGGACGTTTGCTTTGGTTTTTCGCTGTTGCGGGTGTCATGGCGGTTTCTGGTTGTTCGGTTAGGTCTGCGGACAGCTTTACGCTGGTGACCGAGTTGCCGCCGTGGTTCAGCATTAAAGGTGAGGCGTCTTATGTGCCTAGAACGGGAGAGGCTTGTACGGTCCCTCCTCGAAAGGGCAGGAACCATCCGGGTTTGAAGTTTTTTGAGCAGAAGCTGAGTAACGATGCACAAACGGCGCGTTTCGAAGTTCCGCTGACGAGCAAGGAAGGTGGTTGTCCTTTGGTACTTGATACCTTTGGATATGAGGTTGACGGAAAGTATGGGGCTGCACGGCTCGATTTAGGTAGGGATTACACGGGCATTGCCTTTCAGGATGGAACTGCAGACAGCCACACCTCTCCCTCCCCCATGATATTGCAGAAGCAGTGCGAATGGTTTTTCCGCACGGTTGGGCCTGATCGTTACATCGTTAAAATTCTGAAATGTAAATCGGTGGCAACTCCCGAACAGGCGAACGGCTCAGTGGCAAAAGGTCCCTTGCAACGAGCTCAGTTGGCGGGGAAAACGATAAAAGTGGTTTTCGATGTATCACGCGAGGAAAGACCCGCCGTTGGTGACAACTGGGTGAAGTTCTCCACGGGCTGGAAACGCTGCATGGGCGACAGTCTTGAGGATCCATACGCATTTTGTAATGGCAATAAAACAGATTTCAAACCCTTCAAAATGCCGGATGGACGTGATTGCACCGTCTATCCCAACTGCACTGAACAAGGACAATAAAATGTTTTCTCGAGACTTTTTCACTGGGCTTGTTCGAGCTGCGGCCATCGGCTTGGGGACGCTCGGGGCTACAGGATGCTCCGTTGCACAACAGGATAGCTTCACGCTAATAACTGAACTGCCACCCGGATTCAGCATTAAAGGCGAAGCATCCTATGTGCCTCGTACCGGAGAAAGCTGCAAAGTCCCGCCTCGAAAAGGCAGAAACTATCCTGGCTTAAAATTTTTTGAGCAAAAGCTTAATAATGATGCTCAGACGGCACATTTCGAAGTACCACTAACCAGCAATGAAGGTGGCTGCCCTTTGGTTCTTGACACCTTTGCATATGAGGTTGATGCCAAATATGGTGCTGACTTCCGGAATGTAGGCAGGGCCCACACAGGGGTCTCGTTCCGAGATGGAAATGCAGACAGTCCCGTTCCTCCCTCAGTTTTGGTATTGCAGAAGCAGTGCCAATGGTTCTTTCGCACTGCTGGACCTGACCGTTACATTGTAAAGCTTCTGAAATGTAAATCTGTGGAAACGCCGGATCAGGCAAGTGACTCAGATGTTAAAGCGCCCATGCAACGTGCTCAGTTCGCGGGAAAGACCATAAAAGTAATTTTCGCTATTTCAAGCGAGGAGAGCCCGGCCGTAGGTGATAACTGGGTGAAGTTCCCTGCTGGCTGGAAACGCTGCATGGGTGACAGCCTTGAAGACCCCTACGCGTTCTGCGGAGACAATAAAACAAATTTTAAACCTTTTAAAATGCCAGATGGACGTGACTGCACCGTCTATCCGACTTGCACCGAATAAGGAAATTCACACATGCCGGTAAAAAAACCAGTACAACCGCTACTGACTGACACTAAACAAGCCTGCCCACTCAGGGGCACTTGGGTTAGCTTTCAACTTGTGGATGAGTCAGGGAATGGTAAACCCTATGCAGGTTTAGCTTACAAACTTGTAGATAGTGCCGAACAATCTCATGAAGGAATTTTAGATTCTGAAGGCTTTGCCAAAGTTTGTGACACTTACGAAGGGCCCGTGGTCCTCACCGTTGATAGTGCCTATAAAGGAGACGAGAAGGACTACAAATGGTTAATGACACGACTGAACTATCCACTAAAAATCAGCGAATTGCAGGTACGGGCCGAAAAAACCCGTTTCCTGCGAAAGGACGGTCTGCGAGTTGAAAATAACCCTGCAAAAGCAAAAGCAGACCAGTTCTTTCATGTCGAAGTGAGAGATCTGGTTGAGAAATTCGCTCATCTTCCTCCCCTTTCAAAAAGCGCGCATCCGCCAAACTACAACCTCCTTAACGTAATGGGTGACCTCGGATTTGGTCCGGAAAAACCAGAATTACGGGGCGTTGTTCTTCTTCCAGACAAACACACGGTCCTTGAAGTTCGTCCGCTACGGGCTTTCCGTCCCATGCTATCGAAAGACAATAATTTCAGCGCCTTGAATTTGTATCAACTATCTTTGTTTGCCAGTTTGAGTTACAGCAACTTCGGCCAAGAACCAGCCGAACAGCCTACCGACACAGTATCATTCCCGTTGGACCCGAGCGTCGGGTATATGTTTGGCAATAGCCTTGCCAGTTTCAGGGAATCCTGGAAAGTCAATAAAGACCAAACAACTGCTTATTACCCGCTTTATGAAGATATACCTTATTCGAAGCGTTTCGAGATCCTGCCATTCGACCCCACGCTGTACAAGCAAAACAAACCTGAATTGGGTCCAAATCAAGAGTCCCCTGCCACATGGCACTTCTTCGATGATGGCAAAGCCGAAGGTGGCACCGATACCCAGGCGTTCATAACCCACCATGATGAAATTATTCTAATCTCGGTCCGAGGGACTTTAGAGGGCGCGGACTTCTTGCGAGACACCGATGCAGAGCAAGTTCCTATCACGGGTGGCGTAGGCAAAGCTCACCAAGGCTTTTATGATGCCTATAGAGCTATGAGTACTTTTGTTCTGACCTATCTTGAGAGTTTCCACGTAGACCAAAAGGTCATTGTTTGTGGTCATAGCCTCGGTGGAGCCATTGCAACATTACTTGCAGAAGCGCTTCGACGCGACACCAAAAAATTCAACGTCCTTCTCTACACCTACGGCTCCCCACGAGCCGGCGACGCAGACTTCGTCAACGGCGCGGCAGAGTTGGCCCATCACCGCATGGTCAACAACAACGACCCGATCCCAAGTGTTCCCGCGCCCTGGATGAACACTCGTAAAAGTATCTGGGTGCCCGGCGTAATCATCAGTTTTGTCACCGCCCCTTTAGGCGCACTTATTTTCGCCATAGGCCTGTCGCGAGCTGGCGGCGCGCCATACGGGCACCACGGTAATTTGCACCACTTCATGCCCGTCCACTTTAAAGGACGTGAGCAATCCGCTGTTCTCTGGGATCCAGGTTGCGACTCCATCGAAGAGGCCGCCTGCACCAAGGCATTGAAAAAGGTCGGGGACCTGCCCGACCGTGCCGCTTTTGTGAAGCAACTGTTCCACATGAGCGATCACTTCATGGTGCCCTCCTACATTCCGTACGCCTGGGCAACATTGCGCCGCTGGCAGCAAACCCAGGAAAGCGGAACCACGGTGGTGACCAAGACTGAGTACGATCAGGTCTACTACCAACTGCAAGAAATGCAGGACCGTTTGAAGACGAAGGAAGCTGAACTGAACAACTCCTTCCAATACGACCGTCAGGCAAGCCAGCGAGAAGCGAGTTTACTGAGAGCGGAAATAGGTCGATTGAATACCGCCCGGCAACGGCTGCACGCCTTGAGCTTCCTTAAACTGACGCCCGAAGACATTTACGGTTCTGCCACCCAGGCGCCGGAACATAAAATCAACGTCGATCGCTGGATGGCGAAAAAAGAAAATACTGTCGAGGTCCAGCTCGCGATGATTCCTCAAGCGGGAAGCAGTGAACTGAGGACGGCTTAGTTTTCAGGACAGCAATGAATTAGTGTGTCCCGCAAACAAGCCAGCGACCATAAGGGACTGGCTTGTTTGTCATGCTGTGGTGTCAGGCAGGCGCTTTCCAGCCCATCATCCGCTGCTGCGCAACCTGCAGCAGGTCGTAACCATCCTGAGTCAGCAGATAAAGCGCATGGGTAATGTGCGGGATGTCTTGAACGTCACCGTGCTTGAAGCACAGGCAGTGGAGCGTTTCAAGTAACTGGCTGGAGGCTCGGATGCGCTGGAGGGCGGATTCGAGGATGTCTTGGGGATTGGCTTCTGTGTCGATCACCAAGGGATTTGAGTCGGTAAGGCCACTTTTGATTGAACGGTAACGATCGGGAAACGGATTTATCGTTGGCATAGTAATTACTCGAGTATTAGTTAGTAATCGCCAGCACCGTGACCAAACGATGGGAGGCGGCTGTGTACAGGCTTGGTCAACCGCTAACACTCAAAACGGCTCGCCCGAAAGCGTCCTGCACACAGCCACCATTGCAACGCACTACGAGACGTAGAAGTCCGCAGAGCGAATGATGGCACATATATGTGCAGTGTTAGTCAGGTGACCAAACCTGTTCGCTGATTTTGCGGCGATGCCAAACAGTAAACGCTCGCAGCCGGCCGGCGAAAGACGACAAAGCAACCACGCCTGTAGGAACACGCCGAAGCTCCCGCAGTTTTTTGCCTACATGAAACCTCTGACAGAAACCTCCTCACGACAGGCGGCATCCAGCCCGGTTAACCATCGCTTAACCCCATGGTCCAAAACTTTACTGGACCGCACTCCCTCAGCACCCTCTGACGCCCAGTGCGGCAAGTTCGACGCTCTTGCATCGAACTGGCTTCCCCTCTGCACTGGAGACCCATCATGAACATGCGAACACTGCTGATGACCACCGCCCTCGCCTGCACCGCACTCGCCGGTTTTGCTCAGGCCAACGATACGTCGTCCTCCCAGGCCGTGCCTTATCACTACGGTATGCCTCTGAATGTGGGCAAGGTCATTTCCATGACCGAACCGTCGACGCTGGACTGCGAAGTAGTCACGGCGGACATGAAGTACATCGATAGCACCTCGGGCAAGCCTGTGGAAATTACCTATCGAAAACTTTCTGACGCGTGCAGTTATCAGAGCTGACAGACGATTCTGATTCGGCACTTGGCGGTAGGCCTGCGGGGATTCTGACGCTATGCTTTGGCGTCCCCTCTACCGCCGAAAGGATTCGCCATGCCGTTCTCGTTTCGCACACTGTCGACGTTCACCGCCGCGCTTTGCTTTCTGCTGGCGCTGCTGTGGGGTTTGATGCCGCAATGGTTGCTGGCGATCTGGAGTATCGAGTATTCGCCCGCAGCGGGTTTTGTGGCCAGGCGCAGTGCGGTGCTGTTCGGTGCGCTTGGGGTGATGTTTTATCTCGTGCGGCAGGCACCGCCCTCGACGGCGAGAAGTGCGATATGCAACGGGTTTATCGTTGGCTGTTTCGGTTTGGCAACACTGGGCTTCGGCGAATGGCTCAATGGTCATGCCGGGCCGGGTATTTTGCTGGCGATCCTGGTTGAATCAGCGCTGGGTCTGGGGTTTATCCAGACCCGGCGCGTGTCGCTCGAATTGGGTGAAACAGTCGGCTAATGAGCTTTCGACTTAGTGCTGGGCAAATGGCTATGGGTCTTGTGCTCAAGGTCGGTGCGTAACTCGGCGATCAGATGATTAATCTCCCGACACCCATTGAGGCGATGGGCGTCTATGCCGGTAACGCACAAGTCGAGATGGTCAGTCTCGTTGTCCGAATACACCTTGACGGTCATCGACAGATCCGGCGATAGCGTGCATTGGCAGCGTTTCGGAAGAAAACTGCTTTCAACGATATTGCGTAATTCCAAGGCAGAAAGAAACATGGCCACCCTCTCGGTATTGTGAGATTGCCAATCGAAAATCAATTGTCGGTCGGAGCTCAGATCGCCCGTTCTTTTCTTCCTTGCGGGCTTCATCGTTCCAACGTCCGACCGTTTTTTTGTTTCAGCGCTGACTCAACGGGACCGTGGTCAGCTCAAGACAGCTTCAGCATAAAACATGCCCGGAATTTCGCCCTGCGGCTCGTCGGCCAATCAAGGGTTTAACAAAGAAGGCAACACATCACGTCATGCAAAATGCAAGAAAGGACTGTTTTCGATACCTGCATTTTGCAACCCATCTCTGATGGCGGGTTTGCATTGACCGAGGACGGCAGTGAGAATGTGGCCATCCGTTCAGTATCTGCTGACCCCACACACACGCAAGGAGGCATTATGGGTGCTTTGCCCTTTAACACGACCGTCGGGCTGATAATTGCCGTTCTGTCGTCCGTAGCCCAGGCCGCGACACTCGAAGGCGTCGCGCCGTATCCCAAACCGGAGAGCGGCTTTACCCGCCAGGTCATTCATCTCGCCCCGCAAAAACAGGAAGACGCCTACCAGGTCGAAATTCTGGCCGGCAAGACCCTGACCGTCGACTGCAACCGTCAGCGTCTGGGCGGCATGCTTGAGGAAAAGAACCTCGAAGGCTGGGGTTACCCGTTCTACCGGCTGGAAAAAGTCACCGGCCCGATGAGCACCCTGATGGCCTGTCCTGACGGCAAGCGCAAGCAGGACTTCGTGCCGGTGGTCGGTGACGGTTTCAAGCTGCGCTACAACAGCAAATTGCCGATCGTGCTCTACGTGCCCAATGATGTTGAAGTGCGCTACCGGATCTGGTCGGCGTCGAGCCGCGTCGAGAACGCCGTTCAGGAATAACTGGTCCATCCCTCACGCCGGGGCGCCGCTCAATGCGGCGCACTCGGCCACATGACGCAAGCTGTCGAAGTTGATATTCGCGCCGGAATCGATGGCCACCAGGGTCTGCCCTCGGGCGCCGGTCTGCGCCACGTACTGCTTGATGCCCGCCACGGCCAGGGCGCCGGAAGGTTCGGTGATCGAGCGGGTATCGTCGTAGATATTCTTGATCGCGGCACAGAGTTCGTCGTTACTGACGGTCAGCACTTCATCGACGCAAAACCGGCAGACCTCGAAACCATGCGCGCCGATCTGGGCGACGGCCACACCATCGGCGAAGGTGCCGACGGTTGGCAGCACAACCCGTTCGCCGGCCTGTAAGGCCGCCCGCAAACAGGCGGAATGTTCCGACTCGACGCCGATAATGCGCACTTCCGGGCGCAGGTATTTGACGTACGCGGCGATACCGGCGATCAAGCCACCACCGCCCACCGGCACAAAGATCACATCCAGCGGCCCTTGGTGCTGACGAAGGATCTCCATGCCGACGGTGCCCTGCCCGGCGATCACGTCCGGGTCGTCGAAGGGCGAGACAAAGGTGCGGCCGGTTTGCTGTGCCAGGTCCAGCGCATAGGCCAGGGCAAACGGAAAACTTTCGCCGTGCAGCACCGCATCGGCACCCCGGCTGCGCACACCCAACACCTTTAATTCCGGCGTCGTGCAGGGCATGACGATAGTGGCGGCAATCCCCAACTCGCGAGCCGCCAACGCTACGCCTTGGGCATGATTGCCTGCCGATGCGGTGATCACGCCCCGAGCCTTCTGTTCATCGCTCAGGTTCACCAGCTTGTTGTAAGCACCACGGATCTTGAAGGAAAAAGTCGGTTGCAAGTCTTCGCGCTTGAGCAGGATCTGATTACCCAACGCCTCGGACAAGGCCGGTGCCGCTTGCAGCGGCGTGCGCACGGCGAGTTCGTAGACCGGCGCGGCGAGGATCTTTTTCACGTAATGCTCAAGCAAACTCTGCTGGGCGGGGGTGCTGTTCATGGTCGTCTCCTGACGTTGATCGGAGCCCAAGAGACAGAAACTAAAAACCCGCCTCTAGGGCGGGTTGGGTGCTGCAGTCGTGAGCTAGCCCGCCAAATAAGGAATGGCGGTAATAATGCTTGGCTGGCAGCGCAATACGGTGGAAGTCATGGCTGGAAATTAGCCGGACGCTGATGGCAAGTCAATGGCCAATTTTCAACGGGCGCTGTAGGCTGGCGATTCTGCTCATTCGTCCCAAGGAAGGAAACCATGAAGTCTGTCGCCCTGCCCCTCGTTGCCCTGATCGCCTTCGCCGGCTACACCGTTTCGGTGATGCTGCAAGCCGAACAGTCGTTGCTCGACTTCGGGATCAGCCTGATGTCACGGCCCGATACCGCGCAGGTGGTCATTGATTTGTACCTGTTGGCAACGCTTGCCGGTATCTGGATGTACCGGGATGCGCGCAAGCGCGGGCAGTCAGGGTTGTCGGTGGTTCCTTATTTGTTGGTGACGGCGATTTTCGTGTCTGTGGGGCCGTTGTTGTATCTGGTGGTACGGGGACTCACCAAGCCTGACCACGGCGTTTGAGCTCCAGCCGCCGGACGAACTCTTCCAGCACCAGCGTGTACAGATCGTCCTGCAGGTACGCGTCTTCGATGCCGGCGTCGATGTTCGGGTTGTCGTTGACTTCGATCACGACCACTTTGTCGCCGGACTGTTTGAGGTCGACGCCATAGAGTCCGTCGCCAATGAGATTCGCGGTTTTCACCGCCAGCTCAACCACCGCTCGCGGCGCTTCGTGAACCGCCAGGGTGCGGCATTCGCCGTTGATGTCCTGGCCTTTGGCCTTGTGGTTGTAGATCTGCCAATGGCCCTTGGACATAAAGTACTGGCAGGCAAAAATTGGTTTGCGGTTGAGCACACCAATGCGCCAGTCGTACTCGGTGTAGAAGAATTCCTGAGCCAGTAGCAACACCGAGTGTTCGAACAGTTCGGCGGTGGCCTTGAGCAAGGCTTGCTGGCTTTCGACCTTGATGACGCCCCTTGAGAAACAGCCGTCGGGGATTTTCAACACCAAAGGAAACCCCAGACGCTCGCCTACCCGCTCAAAGTCTTCCGGTCGCTCCTTGTAGAGGATTTCAGTGGCCGGCATGCCCAGTTGATGGCTCTTGAGCAAGTCAGTCAGGTAAACCTTATTGGTACAGCGCAGGATCGACGCCGGATCGTCCATCACCACCAGGCCTTCACTCTCGGCTTTTTTCGCGAAACGGTAGGTGTGGTTGTCGACGCTTGTCGTCTCGCGTATCAGCAGCCCGTCGTATTCGGCGATTCGGGCGTAGTCCTTGCGTTCGATCAGTTCAACATCGATGCCCAGCGTCTTTCCGACCCTGACAAAATTGTCCAGAGCCTTGGAGTTGGAGGGCGGCAATGCTTCTTGCGGGTCGTGCAGAATGGCCAAGTCATAACGGGCCAAGCGCCGAGAGCGTGGCAGGCGCCAGATCTTGCGACTGAAACTATCTAGCGCGTTTGCAAACTGATCTTCCTGATCTTCACGCAACTTATGCAGGGTGCCGAACTTTACACCTTCGATGTGCCAACCGTTAGTTCGACGAAATTCAACTAACAATATCGGACAAGGAAAAACCTCGAATAACTGTCGAGCCAATTCCTGTAATGGCTCGATTGAGGTCTGGCCGAAGTACAGGGTCAAGGTGAAACCTTCGGTATCGCTGTAAACATGATGACTTAAGGCTTTTTCCAGGGTTTTATCCAGATCGTCCAAGGCCAGGCCATACAGGGACTTTCGGGTCAGCTCGCTGATGGTCCGCACCGACGGAATCACCTTGTGCCCCCGCGCTTCGGCCAACAGCGAGCAGTAATAACCGTGCCCGAGGTACTTGTAACTGCGGCACAGGTTGATCACCTGAACCCGTTCGCCCTGCTCGTTGTTACGGGTCTGTTCGAGGTATTCCTGGGCGGTGACGATGTCTTCACTGGGAAAGTATGAGGCCCAGTCTTCCTTGCGTTCGACGATTATCATCAACGGACTGGAAGTTCTGATCGAGGCATTTAAATAGTTTGCAGAAGTTATTGCCGTCGGCAACGTTTGTTCGGATACTTCGCGCCAATGACCTTGTACCGCTGACATAGTGATTGATCCGTTGGAGAACAAGACCTTTCCTATTAAGCACGAACTTTTTCGAAAGTCCCGTTTCGTTACGCAACTTTTACGGCGGTCATATGAATCCTGTTTTTCGCCTGGCGGTCATTGAAGACGTTCCAGCGCTGCTGGCACTCGAACAGCAATGCTTCACCACCGACCGGCTCAACCGGCGCAGTTTTCGATGGATGATCAGCCGGGCTCATGGGCAACTGCTGGTAGCCCAACGCGGCGAGCGATTGGTGGGGTATGCGCTGGTGTTGTTTCACCGGGGTACGTCACGGGCACGTCTGTACTCGATTGCGATCGCCGTTGATGCTCGCGGCAGTGGGCTGGGCAAGCAATTGCTCGAACGCGCCGAAGCCTGCGCCCTTGAGCACGATTGCGCCTACCTGCGACTTGAAGTGCGCATCGACAACCCGATGGCAATCGCTCTGTACGAACGCAACGGTTATCGGCGATTCGGGCTGATTCATGACTATTACCAGGACCATGCCGACGCGCTGCGACTGGAGAAACACGTTCTGTAGCAGCTGCCGAACACAGGCTACGCCAGCTGCTAAAAGGTTGTGCGAGTCTGTTTACTTCAACCCAACCTTATACAAGGCACCATCGTCTTCATCGGTCAGCACATACAGGTATCCATCCGGCCCCTGCCGCACATCACGAATCCGTTTGTTCAGCTCACCCAACAACCGCTCTTCGTGAACAACCTTGTCGCCGTCGAACTGCAGGCGGATCAGCTCCTGGCCCACCAGCGCGCCGATAAACACGCTGTGCTGCCAGGCCTTGAAGCGATCGCCATCGTAGAACGCCATGCCGCTGAGGCCGGGGGATTTTTCCCAGACATGCTGTGGGCCCACGGTACCCTCGACGATTTTGCCCTTGGCTTCCGGGATCGGCAGGCCGGAATAGTTGATGCCGTGGGTTGCTATCGGCCAGCCATAGTTCTTGCCACGCTCGATGATGTTGACTTCGTCACCGCCCCGGGGGCCGTGCTCATTTTCCCAGAGCGTGCCGCTCCAGGGGTTGAGCGCCGCGCCTTGCGGGTTGCGATGGCCGTAGGACCAGATTTCCGGGCGAACGCCTTTTTGCCCGACGAAGGGGTTGTCCTTCGGCACCTTGCCGTCCGGATAGATCCGCACGACCTTGCCTTGCAGCTTGTCGAGGTCCTGCGCCGTGGGTCGATCGTTGTTCTCGCCCAGAGTGATGAACAGATAACCGTCGCGGTCGAACACCAGACGGGAGCCGAAGTGATTGCCAACCGAAAGCTTGGGCTCCTGGCGGAAGATCACATTGAAATCCTTGAGGGCCGTCAGGTCTTCCGACAACCGTCCGCGACCGACCGCCGTACCCGCCTTGCCGCCCTCACCGCCGCCTTCGGCATAAGACAGATAGACCATTCGGTCTTGCTTGAAGTCGGGCGACAACACCACATCGAGCAACCCGCCCTGCCCCTTGGCCCAGACCTGAGGCACACCGCTGAGCGGACTCGAAAGTTTGCCATCGACACTGACCACCCGCAGGTTGCCCGGCCGTTCGGTCACCAGCATCCCTTGGCGACCGGGCAGAAACGCCAGCGCCCAGGGATGCTCCAGACCTTTAACGATCGGCGTGACCTCGAGGATGCCCTCCTCACTTTTCAGCTCTTGGGCGGGTGCGGCAAACACGGGCGCGGTGGTGATCATTACGCCGGCAAATAGCGTGGTCAGGAGGGTCTTACGCAACATGCACGATTCCTTTTGTCGTCAAAATGGCTGGCAAGACCTCTGTCCTGCCGTTCAACGGTTGCTGGTGTCTGCGTCCCGATGAGGTGGATTGGGTATGAATGTCGGTGGGCTGGCGGGAGCCTGGCGATCCTGCGGGTAACGGTTGCCGATACCGCCGTTCTCCAGGGTCGGTGGTCGCGGCACAGGCGCCGTACTCGGCCCGCGGATCACCGGGATGCCGGGGCGCGTGCCTTGCATGCTGTTGGGATTGGCCCGGCGGATCGGGTTGTTGTAAGGATTGTTATTGGTGCTGCCCGGCAGGTTCTGGGCCAGCAGCAAGGGCGAAGCTGGCGGCGCGGCGTCGGCCAGGGCCAGGCTGCTCAGCACGCCACTCAATGCCAGTGCGATGACGCCGAACACACATCGGTTCATGGAGACCTCTCTAAAAGCGCGTGCAACGCTTCATGGATGAATAGAGCCACGCTACGCCCAGGGTTCGGATTTGTTAACTAAAACCTCCTTCAGAAGATGTAACACCAGTTGACTGCACCGTCGATCACCCCGCAAAAGCGGGTCGCAGCCGACTGAAACTTTCCCCCAGGCAACAGGTCACCTGAACATCAATGGGCTGACGAGAACACGACGATGGCACGGGCAATCTGGAAAGGCGCAATCAGTTTCGGTCTGGTGCACATCCCCGTGGCGCTGGTCTCGGCGACGTCTTCCCACGGGATCGATTTCAACTGGCTCGACAGTCGCAGCATGGAGCCGGTGGGCTATAAACGCGTCAACAAGGTCACCGGCAAGGAGGTCACCCAGGCGCACATCGTCAAAGGGGTCGAGTACGAAAAGGGTCGTTACGTGGTGCTCAGCGAAGAAGACATTCGCTCGGCCCATCCACTGTCGACCCAAACCATCGACATTTTTGCCTTTGTCGACAGCAAGCAGATCCCCCTGCAAAACATCGACACACCCTATTACTTGGCGCCGGACAAACGCGGTGGCAAGGTCTATGCGCTGTTACGCGAAACCCTCGGCAAAACCGGCAAGGTCGCCCTCGCCCGCGTGGTGTTGCATACCCGGCAGCACTTGGCGGCCGTCATGCCGCTGGAATCTGCCCTGGTTCTGGTGATGCTGCGCTGGCCAGCCGAAGTACACAGCCTGGATCAATTGGAGTTGGGCAGTGAAGTGACCAAGCCGGACCTGACCAAGGGCGAGCTGGAGATGGCCAAACGATTGGTGGAGGACATGAGCGCCGACTGGACGCCCGAGGAGTACCGCGACAGCTTCGAAGACAGGATCATGGCGCTGGTTGAGCAGAAGGCGAATGAAGGCAAGATCGAAATCGTCGAAACCGCTACGGGTGAGGAGGAACGCAGGACCGCGGATGTCATCGATCTGACTGAACTGCTCAAGCGCAGTCTCGGTGCCAGGAGTGCCGGTAAAACGGCAGCAAAAGTCAAAACGAGCACAGATAAAAAAGCCACGAAGCATTCTCGTGGCTAATTGGTTACTGGAGTGCCCATAGGCTATGCAGTAAAAATACTGGCCTCATCGCGAGCAGGCTCGCGATGACTTAATGCGCCACAACGCAAGACTCAGATCAGCACAAAAATCGCCAGCAACCCGCCAAAAATCGCCCACTTCTCCAGGTAATAGCGAGCGCGGTTACGCTTTTTGAGCGCTTTGCCGCGCAAGCGAACCGTGTAGATTTTGGCAAACAAACGGTTGATAGCACCGGTCTTGTCACCTGCATCGTTCGGTGCCCCCGCCGCCGCCATCACTGTGCGGCTGAACCAGCGGTTGAACGCCGCCGCCCAGCGATACTTCATCGGCCGTTCGACGTCGCAGAACAGGATGATGCGGTTCTGCTGGGTGGTGTTTTCAGCGTAATGAATGAACGTTTCATCGAACATCACCGCTTCGCCGTCACGCCAATGGTAGCTCTCACCGTCGACGTTGATATAGCAACCGGCATCGTTCGGCGTTTCCAGCCCCAGGTGATAACGGTACGAGCCGGCATACGGATCGCGGTGGCGGACCAGTTTGGAACCCGGTGGCAGTTCGGCAAACATCGCTGCCTTGATCGAGCCAATGCTTTGCACCAGTTCAGTAGTACGCGGGCAGAGCTTCGCGGCCGACGGGTGACTGTCGCCATACCACTTGAGATAGAAACGCTTCCAGCCACTTTTGAAAAACGAGTTGAAACCGACGTCGTCGTACTGATTCGAGCGCTTGATCTCCCCGGCCTTGAGCAGGTTCTGGCCTTCGGCGCGAATCTCTTCCCAATGAGCCTGCAATGGGCTCAAGTCAGGAAAGTCCGCGGGATTGAGATAAGGCCGATTGGGGATTTTCGAGAACATATAAAGGAAGCAATTGATCGGCGCCAGAAACGTCGAGTGGTCGCTTAGTTGGCGGCCTGGTTTGTGGCGCACTTTACCGCGCAAGTGGACATACGCGATGGAGATGACATAGATAGCGGCAATAATGAGTTTCACGGAAATCGTCACACGTCTGAAATGAACAAAGTGCGTCCCGATGGCGCGTTCTTGAGCCATGCCGACAATCGACATGGGGGCGAAAGATGTCATTTTAGCCATACTTTGTAACCAATAGTTAACCTTCAACTGTGAAAATGTGTCTACTCATGCCGCCAAAACGCCACGCGGCTTTAACGCCCTATTAGTTCAACGGATCGTCTAAGCTCAGATGTAAGCATGAGGGCTCAGCCATGTGCGGACGACTTTCGCAGTACCGGGGCATTCACGACTTCGTCAAGGCGCTGAGCATGCCCAACGCCTTGGTCAACAATGCCGGCGATCAGCCATTCGAGCTCTACAACGCCGCGCCGACGACTCAGCTCGCCCTCTTCCACCAGGAAGGCGACGTGCTGCACGCCGACAGGGTTCGCTGGGGCTGGCGGCCGCATTGGTCCGAAGAACACCCTATGCCGATCAATGCCCGGGTCGAGAAAGTCAGTCACGGCCCATTCTTCAAAGCCATATGGCCGCACCGGGCGATCGTTGCCATCGATAACTGGTTTGAATGGGTTTACGAGGGCGGCCCGAAGAAGCAGCCCTACCTCATCCGCCGCAAGGATCGCGCACCGATCCTGTGCGCGGCGATCGGTCAATACCCAAGGTACGAACATCAGCCGGACGAACATGACGGTTTCGTGATCATCACCGCCGACAGCAAGGGCGGCATGGTGGATATTCATGATCGGCAGCCGGTGACGCTGAATGCCGAGCTGGCCCGGGAATGGCTGGACCCGGCCACGCCGAAAGAGCGAGCCGAGCAGATAGTACTGTCGCAGGGCGAACCGGCCGAGACATTCGAGTGGTTCAAGGTTGATCAAGCCGTGGGCAATATGCACAACGATGGCCCTGGCCTGATCGAACCTATCTGAACATCGCGCGACACCATTCGTCGCATGGAAAGCGTGGCGCAGAATACGCGTCAAAGTCTGGCTTAGGGTTTGCACATGCCGGCGATAGCGGCCCCAGAACGACGTAATTCTGACGCGGCGGCATTCACATTAACGTTTAAGGACTCCAGCGATCCGCTTGGTCAGTCACCGGGAGATGTAACGTGTCAACTCTCAACGAAATCGCAGCGAACCACGCGAGAATGGCTAAGGCAAAGGCAGAAGAGTCGACCGGGCTGAGTGAGCGACACCTTCAAGTAGTGGGAAGTATCGAAATCCCGTGCATTGATGAGCAACAGCACATTCCACTGCACCTGATCACTGGCGTACAGGACAACCACCTCGGACAAGCAGCGGGCTACTTGCTCTGAGTCTCGACCCGAACGATCGCCAGTTTGTAGCACGGCAGCCCCATAGGAGCTGCCAAAGGCTGCGATCTTTTCTCGATGGACTCGTCTGTAGCGCCGGAGTAAGTACTTTGAGCGGTCACAAGCGTCAGTAAAAAGAGCATGCCCGCAGCGTATTTGTTTCTCACTTCCATGTTCCTTGGGAGCGTGGGCTGATGGACAGGGGTGCCGTCAGGCTCGTTTATTCCCTTTTGCCCAACCAACTACCATTAGGCCCAGGCCGGGAATCCACAGGCCAGGCGCGGTGATAGCAAGACCGCAGATAGCCATCGGCAGCCCAGTCAAAAACATCGGGTTTCTAAACGCCTTTTCCATGGCACCTTCTCCTTCAAGAATTTCCCGCATTAAACCATCTAGCCTGCCGGTGAGCGGCAAAAAAGTCATTGGCACCACTGCGACTCGCAGGGCACGCCATCGTTGTCGCCATCCATTTTCATTCCCGGACAATTTTGCAGAAAGTTTTTGGCCTCTGCACACGAGGTCATCTGCGAGCAATATTTGCGTCCGTCGCATTTGAATGGCGCCGAAACAGGCTTCGGCGCAGTTGTGACTGCAGGGGGTACTTTCGGATGCGGTAGCTTGGCCTCAACCCAGGGTTGTAACTCAGGGGAGAGCTTCCAGGCTAACAAACCCATGATAAGCACGACCAAAATCAGTTTCATTTGATTCATCCGTGACTAGAGGACGCTTATATTCTAGTCGCTGAGAACGAATCACTTGGTAAGGGCAACCAATGCCTCAATGCTCTGGAGGGGGACTGCCGCCACACGCGGCATGTAGAGACGAATCTGAATAGGTGCCCACCCTGACCAAGTGCTGGCCATTCAGCAATCCTTCTGAAACACACCTGGCCGGGCAAGCGCTGCCGACTTTACCCAGAGCAGCGCCCGGTGTCCCGAACACAACGCTGAACAAAAATAACATTGGCGTTCAATCCAGGATTTCCCCTGCGTTTTGCCTCCCACCAGGATGAACCACCCACTCGGACAGACCCAAGCAGCGGGGCCAACCTGAAGAAGCTCGCGACACGTTATCGTGCGCCGTACAACTGCCGTCACACTTATGCGACAATATGCAGAATGTCTGGCATGAATCCCGCCTTTATTGCCCAACAGCTTGGACAAGCGTCCAGATGCTGCTCTCGACTTATGCGCGCCGGTTGAAGTCTAGCGGTGACTGGGGAGAGATGGAGAAACTCCAAAACGCCCCAGGTATGGCCCAAGCGCCAAAATGCGCAGCTCGCAACCCATTGATAGGTAAAGTAATTGATCTCCACAGCTAACATCACGATGCAGTTCGGCGCCAAGCCGCTATTCGAAAACGTTTCGGTCAAATTCGGCGCGGGCAACCGCTACGGCCTGATCGGCGCCAACGGTTGCGGCAAGTCGACCTTCATGAAAATCCTCGGTGGCGATCTCGAGCCGTCCGGCGGCCAGGTCATGCTTGAGCCGAACGTGCGTCTGGGTAAGTTGCGTCAAGACCAGTTCGCCTACGAAGAATTCACCGTGATCGACACCGTGATCATGGGTCACGAAGAGCTGTGGAAGGTCAAGGCCGAGCGCGATCGCATCTATTCGCTGCCGGAAATGACCGAAGAAGACGGCATGGCCGTGGCCGAGCTGGAAACCGAATTCGCCGAAATGGACGGCTACACCGCCGAGTCCCGTGCCGGCGAGCTGTTGCTGGGCCTGGGTATCGGCATCGAGCAGCACTTCGGCCCGATGAGCGAAGTGTCGCCGGGCTGGAAACTGCGCGTGTTGCTGGCGCAGGCGCTGTTCTCCGATCCTGAAGTGCTGTTGCTCGACGAACCGACCAACCACCTGGACATCAACACCATCCGCTGGCTGGAAAACGTGCTGACCCAGCGCTCCAGCCTGATGATCATCATCTCCCACGACCGTCACTTCCTGAACAGCGTGTGCACCCACATGGCTGACCTGGATTACGGCGAGCTGCGCCTGTTCCCGGGCAACTACGACGAGTACATGACCGTGGCGACCCAGTCCCGCGAGCAGCTGCTGTCGGACAACGCCAAGAAGAAAGCGCAGATCTCGGAACTGCAATCGTTCGTCAGCCGCTTCTCGGCCAACGCCTCGAAAGCCAAGCAGGCGACTTCCCGCGCCAAGCAGATCGACAAGATCCAGCTGGCCGAGGTCAAACCTTCGAGCCGTGTCAGCCCGTTCATTCGTTTCGAGCAGACCAAAAAGCTGCACCGTCAGGCGGTCATCGTCGAGCGCATGGCCAAAGGCTTCGACGGCAAGACCCTGTTCAAGGACTTCAGCTTCACCGTTGAAGCCGGCGAGCGCGTGGCGATCATCGGCCCGAACGGTATCGGTAAAACCACCCTGCTGCGCACCCTGGTCAACGAACTGACCCCGGACGCCGGCACCGTGAAATGGACCGACGCCGCCGAGCTGGGCTACTACGCCCAGGACCACGCGCACGACTTCGAAGACGACTGCAACCTGTTCGACTGGATGGGCCAATGGACCCAGGGCGGCGAGCAACTGGTTCGCGGCACCCTCGGCCGCATGCTGTTCTCCAACGACGAGATCCTCAAGTCGGTCAAGGTCATCTCCGGTGGTGAGCAAGGTCGCATGCTGTTCGGCAAGCTGATCCTGCAAAAGCCGAACGTGCTGGTAATGGACGAGCCGACCAACCACTTGGACATGGAATCCATCGAGGCGCTGAACCTGGCCCTGGAGAACTACCCGGGCACGCTGATTTTCGTCAGCCACGACCGTGAGTTCGTATCGTCCCTGGCCACCCGCATCATCGAGTTGAGCGCCGATGGCGTGATCGACTTCAGCGGCACCTACGACGACTACCTGCGTAGTCAGGGTGTGTTGATGTAAGGCGGCCTCTGGCTGCAAGTGGAAAGCCCCGTCCTGGTGACGGGGCTTTTTGTTTTCAGGATCAAACGATTCAAGATCAAAAGATCGCAGCCTGCGGCAGCTCCTACGGGAACTGGAGGCGCCCGCTACATCGCGGTTAAACACGGCCGATGTAGGAGCTGCCGAAGGCTGCGATCTTTTGATCGTTAGCCTGCTTCCTTTTATTTCACGCCCGCGCCATGATGCAGTTCTCCTACCGCCGCCCGCGAACGAGCTCTCATGTCTGTGCAGCAACTGCCCCCGCAAAGCTCCATGGCGATCACCCTGCAGATCGTATCCATCGTTTTCTATACCTTTATTGCCTTCCTCTGCATCGGCCTGCCGATTGCCGTGTTGCCGGGGTATGTCCATGAACAGTTGGGGTTCAGCGCCATCATTGCGGGGCTGACCATCGGTTCGCAATACCTGGCCACCCTGCTCAGCCGCCCGATGGCCGGGCGCTTGTCGGACAGCGTCGGCACCAAACGGGCGATTGTTTACGGGTTGTCGGGGATTGCGTTGAGCGGTGTGCTGACGCTGCTATCGACCCTGCTGCAAAGTTTGCCGCTGTTGAGCCTGATCATCCTGATCGCTGGCCGGTTGTTGCTGGGGATCGCCCAAGGGTTGATCGGAGTCGGCACCATCAGTTGGTGCATGGGCCAGGTCGGTGTCGAGCACACGGCACGTTCGATTTCCTGGAACGGGATCGCCTCATACGGCGCCATTGCCATTGGCGCACCGTTGGGCGTGGTGATGGTCGCTGAATTGGGCTTCGCCAGCCTCGGGATCGTGCTGTCGTTACTGGCCCTGTTGGCGCTGCTGTTGATCCGCAACAAACCCTCGGTGCCAGTGATTCGCGGCGAGCGCCTGCCGTTCTGGGCGGTGTTCGGGCGCATTGCCCCCTTCGGCGCGAGCCTGAGCCTGGCGTCCATCGGATACGGCACGCTCACCACTTTTATTACCCTGTATTACGCCAGTCGTAGCTGGACGGGTGCGGCTTACTGCCTGACGGTGTTCGGGGTGTGTTTTATTCTGTCGCGGCTGTTGTTCATTTCCAGCATCAGCCGTTTCGGCGGTTTCACCTCGGCCATTGTCTGCATGAGCATTGAAACCGTGGGGCTGGTCCTGTTGTGGCTGGCGCCCTCGACCGTTTACGCCTTGATCGGCGCAGGCCTGACCGGGTTCGGCCTGTCGCTGGTTTATCCGGCGCTGGGGGTGGAAGCGATCAAGCAGGTGCCCAATTCCAGTCGCGGGGCGGGTTTGAGTGCTTACGCGGTGTTTTTCGATCTGGCGCTGGCGATTGCCGGGCCGTTGATGGGCGCGGTGGCGTTGAACCTGGGGTATGCATGGATTTTCTTCAGTGCGGCGTTGTTGTCCGCGACCGGGCTCGGTTTGACCTTGTTACTGAAACACCGCGCCATCCGCCAGGATTGATTTATTGATCCGCGGTTTGCATGCCGGCCCGGCTTGGTTTGCCAAGGGCATGGGAGAAGAAACGTCCGGCTTCGGAGATCAGGTTGCGGTGGATGTCCTTGCGGTCGACGCCGTCGGCGTCGGTGCACAGCGCCGGCATGGTGGCGATCTGTTCTTCGTTGCACGGTGCCAGGAACACGAAGTGCCCTGCCCCGGCCAGCAATTTGAAATCCGGAGCGGTCGGCAGTTTGCGCGCCAGGGCTGCGGCGTTTTTGTCGAACGCCACCAGTTTGTCGCCATCGCCGCTGTATAGCAGCACCGGCACATGCACGTCGGCCAGGGTCTGGCGGCCGAATTTCAGACTCAGCGGTGCCATCAACAACAAGGCATGCACTCGCGGGTCTGGCACTGGCTGCAAGTCATCGCGGTCGACGATCAGCTCGCCTTGAGTGTTGCAGGCGTCGTGGTCGTCCGGGCGCTCCTGGCAATAACGGCGCAGACGGTCCAGGTCCGGAGTGGCGCCGGACAGTATCAACGCGGTCTCACCGCCCGCCGAATAGCCGATCACCCCAACCTGATCAGCATTGACGAAGGGCGCAAGCATACGGTCGCCCAAGGTCGCGGTAATGGCTTCGGAAATCTGGATCGGCCGCCCGTAAAGATTGCTCAAGGTGCCGAGGCGGCTGTGGTCTTTGGAGTTGTCGCCGGGATGGATCACCGCCACCACCACAAACCCCTTGCGTGCCAGCGAGGTGGCCAGATCGTGCAAGGCTAGCGGGGTTCCGGTGTTGCCGTGAGACAGCATCAACATCGGGAAGCGTCCGATGGCGACTTTGGTGTCTTCACCGGCTTCGACCGTGTAGCCCTCGAGCTTGCTGGAGTGCTCCCTCTCACTGGACGGGTAAAAGGCGATGGCGCGCATCGGCTGCAAGTCCAGCGGGTCGAGGAATGTCATCTCATGGAAACCGACGCTCCAGTGAGGAAACAGCACAGGCGCGGCGTGCACTGAATTCAGGCTGCCGAACAGGCAAATCAGTAGCGTTGCACAAAGACGCACCATGGAATGCCCCCACCTTGTTACCTGACCGCAGATATTAACCCTCGACTGCATAACCTGGGCCAGAAACTGATCACCGGCAGAAATAAAAAAACTCTGTACCTGGCCATCAAGATGACCAGAATACAGAGTTTCAGGGGTATTGCGTGCGCTGTTTGACGTCTTTACGCAAGCCTTACGCGGCGGCGAACAATTGCTCGCTGATTTGCGCCTGAGCGTCGCTCATGGCTTTGGTGCGCACTTCATCACCGTAGGCCAGGCCATGGGCACGGACGAACTCGATGTCGGTGATACCGAGGAAGCCGAACATCACCTTCAAGTACTCTTCGTGAGCAGTGCCGGTCGGTTGGCCAGCGTGCAAACCGCCAGCCGTCGAAACGATCACCACTTTCTTGCCGCCGCACAGGCCTTCAGGGCCGGCTTCGGTGTAGCGGAAAGTCTGGCCGGCTACGGCGATGCGGTCGATCCAGGCCTTGAGTTGGGTCGGGATGGTGAAGTTGTACATCGGCGCTGCAATCACGACGGCATCGGCGGCGAGGAATTCGGCCAGGGCCTGCGCACCCAAATCGGCTTCATGCTGTTGCGCGGCGTTGCGCAGCTCAGCGGCGGTGCCAGCGGCGACCAGCGTGGCGGCGGAAAAATGGCTGATGGCATCGGCGGCCAGGTCGCGGTAAGTCACCACAACGCCAGGCTCGGCGGCTTGCCAGGCTTTGACGACTTCACCGCTCAACTGACGGGAAGCCGAGTTGTCACCCAGAATGCTCGAATCGATATGCAGTAATTTCATGTGGGATCTCCAAGGTGAGGATCGCCACCCGGCGACCTGATGGAAACAATCCTACCTACGAAACCAATAGCTGATTAGCCGGCAATAATGCGATAGTTCGTCCCACTGATAGAACAGTAGGATTTAAATCATGCAAGACCTCAACGACCTCTACTATTTCGCCAAGGTGGTCGACGCCGGCGGCTTCGCGGCGGCCGGGCGTTTGCTGGGGATTCCCAAGTCCCGGTTGTCGCGACGCATCGCCGAACTGGAAGAACGCCTGGGCGCGCGTCTGTTGCAACGCACCACCCGCCAACTCAACCTGACCGCTGTGGGCGAGCGCTACTTGCGACACTGTCAGGCGATGCTGCTCGAAGCCGAGATGGCCGACGAAGCGGTGGCCAGCATGTCCAGCGAACCCCGCGGCCGACTGCGGGTTTCCTGCCCGGTGGGGTTGGCCCACGACATGTTCCCGTCGGTGATCAGCAAGTTCCTTGAGAAATTCCCGCAGGTTCAGCTGGAGATGCTGCTGCTCAATCGCCGGGTTGACCTGGTGACCGAAGGCGTCGATGTCGCCTTGAGAGTGCGGGAACTGGGTGATGAAGACCCACTGCTGGTCACCCGCCGCTTACGTCAGGCGCAGACTGTCATGGTCGCCAGCCCGGCGTTTCTTCGCGAGCGGCAGATCAAGACCCCGGACGACTTGAAAAACGTGCCGATATTGGGCGCACTGGAAGCCGATCGGCTGGTGCATCTGCGGATGCTCGACCAGCAGGGCAAGGCCTGTGAAATGACATTCGAAGCCCGATTGGGCATCGACGATTTTCTCGTGCGCAAGGCGTGTACCCTGTCCGGGCTGGGTTTCACCGTGTTACCGATGATGTATTGCGAGCAGGAACTTGAAAACGGCTCGCTGGTGCAACTGCTGCCTGACTGGTCATTGCCGGGCGGCTGGCTGCAAGCGGTCTACCCTCATCGGCGCGGGGTAATGCCGGCAGTACGCGCCTGGATCGACCATTTGATCGAATCATTCAATGCCTGTGGGGACCGACTGTTATGAAGGCAAGACCAATGAGCGAAGAGGATGTCGCGCAATTCTGCCTGGCGCTGCCCGGCGCGCGGGAGGATTACAAGTGGGGTGGCGTGAGGGTGTTTTCGATTGCCGGGAGCAAGATGTTCGCCTTGCAGAACCTGCGGGGCCAGTCCCTGGCCTTCAAGGTCGACAAGGACCTGTTCCTGGGCCATTGCGACCGACCGGGCATTCACCCGGCGCCGTATCTGGCCCGGGCGCAGTGGATCATCATGGACACGCCCTACCCGCTGGGCACCGAAGAGCTGCAAGGCTTGCTGCAACGTTCCCACCAACTGGTGGTGAGCAAGTTGCCCAAGCGCACACAGGTTGGCTTGCTGCTTTAAAACAGCTTTAAAACAGCTTTAAAACAGCTTTAAAACAGCTTTAAAACAGCTTTAAAACAGCTTTAAAACAGCGCGAACAGCTGGGCACCCAAAAACAACTGGTCGATCCAGAACACCTGATGCATCAGCACGATGAGCCAGAACACCAGTTGAAACGAAACCTTGCGGGTCTTGTGCCGAAACACTTGCTGGGCCAGCAAGGCCCCCGGCCAACCGCCCGCCAGTTCCACCGCGTGCAACACGTTCTCCGGCGTGCGCCAGCTGTCGGCGCGGGCCTTGTGCTTGTCGCTCCAGTACAGCAAAAACGCCAGCACGCTGACGATGCCGTAGGCGGCCAGGGGAATCACCGACACCCCGCGCAGCCACAGCGACACCGAGCCAAACAATGGCACTGCGCACAGCGCAACGAACACCAGCAATTTCAACCGCAGGTTTTGAATCACTCCCCCGGACTTGCGCCCGGGGTTGTTGCGTGCGGTGGTGTCGCTCATGGCTTGGCCGCGGTCCAGTCGACCCAACCGAACTGCCAGGTCGCCAGGATCACCAGGCCGAACACAATGCGATACCAGGCGAATGCCGCGTAGCTGTGGCTGGCGATGAACTTGAGCAGGCCCCGGACGGCAATCATTGCAAAGATAAACGCGGTGACAAAGCCGATGGCGAACACCGGGAAATCAGCCGGCACAAACAGGTGGCGGTATTTATAGCCCGAGTACACTGCCGCGCCGACCATGGTTGGCATGGCGAGGAAAAACGAAAACTCAGTGGCCGTCTTGCGCGACAACCCGAACAGCAAACCGCCGATGATCGTCGAGCCGGAACGCGAGGTCCCCGGGATCATCGCCAGGCACTGGGCGAAACCGACTTTCAGGGCTTCTTTCCAGGTGATGTCATCGACGCTTTCGGCATGCACGACATGCTGCCGGCGTTCGGCCCACAACATAATGATGCCGCCCACGACCAACGCAGTGGCCACGGTGATCGGGTTGAACAGGTACTTGTGGATCAGGTCGGCAAAAATCACCCCCAATACCACCGCCGGCAGGAAGGCGATCAACAGGTTCGCGGTAAAACGTCGAGCGCTAGGTTGCGTCGGCAAACCGATGATCACGTCGAGGATCTTGCGACGGAACTCCCAGACCACCGCCAGGATCGCGCCGAGCTGAATGATGATGTTGAAGGCCATCGCTCGTTCGCCGCCGAAATTGAGCAGGTCCGCCACAATGATCTGGTGCCCGGTACTGGAAATGGGCAAGAACTCGGTCAGCCCTTCTATAACGCCTAAAATCAATGCCTGAAAGGCTGTCCAAAGATCCATCATTCCCCCAAGAAGCCATGCCCCCAGGCATGCCCCGTTAATAATTTGTAGAGCGTTATTCGCGATCAGCGTGCGCTGAAACCCCGCGCGCACAAGATCCACACAAAACCGTAAAAATTCCGTGAAAAATCGACTTGGACTCAGGTTTTTCCGCGCGGGGCCGAAATCCTATCAGACAAGCCTCATTTACGCTGCCGCGTAATAAGACCTGAGTCGGATAGGCCCCGATCGGCAAAGTGTGGTTCGATGCTGGCGATCGTTTATGACAAGAACAAGAAAACGGAGTAACAGCGTTATGAACAGCTTGCGCAGTGTGTCGATCAGCCGACGCTTGTGGCTTATCTTGATCGTGGCCGTGGTGATGCTGTTGACGTTGGGCGCGTTGATGCTCAAGCAGATTCACGACGATCTCTATCAGGCCAAGGCCCAGAAGACCCAGCATGTGGTGCAGACCGCCAGTGGCATCCTGACCTACTACCACGACCTGGAAACCGCCGGCACCCTCACCCGCGCCGCCGCGCAACAGCAGGCACTGACCGCCGTGCGGGGTTTGCGCTACGACCAGAATGACTATTTCTGGATCAACGACCTGACGCCGGTCATGGTCATGCACCCGACCAACCCAAAACTCGAAGGCCAGAACCTCTCGACAATCCGCGACCCGGACGGTTTTGCACTGTTCAACGAAATGGCCGCCATCGCCAAGGCCAAGGGCGCCGGCATGGTCAACTATCGCTGGCCGAAACCGGGCGCCAGTGCGCCGGTGGAAAAAACCTCCTACGTCAAACTGTTCGAGCCCTGGGGTTGGGTGATCGGTTCGGGTGTGTACATCGATGACATGCAGGCCGAGTTTAATGCGCAGGTCTGGAAGGCGTCTTTCGTCGGCCTGGCGATTGCCCTGATCATGGCGCTGCTGGTGATCATGATTGCCCGCAGCATCGTGCGCCCGTTGCAGGAAACCGTGAATGCCATGGCCAATATTGCCAGTGGTGAAAGCGACCTGACCCGCAGCCTCGATACCCACGGCCAGGACGAAGTCACGCAACTGGCCCGGCACTTCAATGCCTTTACCGCCAAGCTGCGCCTGGTGATCAGTCAGTTGCAAGTGTCCGCCGGCGCGCTGGGCCAGTCTTCCAGCGAACTGGGCAACGACGCCGCGCAAGCCCAGCAACGCAGCCAGCAGCAGTCCCAGCAAATGGAACTGGTGGCGACCGCGATCAACGAAGTGACCTACGGCGTGCAGGATGTGGCGAAAAACGCCGAGCACGCGGCCAGTGAAATGCGCGATGCCGAATCTCAGGCGCAGCAGGGGCAGATCAATATCGATGGCAGCCTGCAGCAGATCGACAAGCTGTCTTCGACCATCGATCAAGCGGTGGAAGTGATTCGTACGCTGGCCGACGAAAGCACGCAAATCGGCAGTGTCCTGGAAGTGATCCGCTCCATCGCCGAGCAAACCAACCTGCTGGCCCTCAACGCCGCCATCGAAGCCGCCCGGGCCGGTGAGCAAGGTCGAGGGTTCGCGGTGGTCGCCGATGAAGTGCGCCTGCTGGCCCAGCGCACCCAGAAGTCGACGGCAGAAATCCAGTCGATGATCGAACGCCTGCAAAGCCATTCCGAGGCGGCGGTCAAGGTGATTGGCGACAGCAGCCGTGCCTCGCAACTGACCATCGAGCAGGCCGGTCTGGCCGGCGCCAGCCTGAATGCCATCGGCCAGGCCTTGCGCAACCTCAACGGTTTGAACGCCTCGATTGCCAGCGCAACCTTGCAGCAGGCGCATGTGGTGGAAGACATCAATCAGAACGTCACCCAGGCCGCCGGGTTGTCCCACAGCACGGCATTGGCGGCCGAGCAGTCGAGCGTGGCCAGCGTTCACCTCAAGGAATTGAGCGAACAGTTGAACGGGTTGCTCAAGCAGTTTCGGGTCTGATCACTTGTAGCAGCTGGCGCAGCCTGCGTTCGGCTGCGCAGCAGTCGTGAAATCAGGCGACGCCGGTTCCAGATAGACCGTGTGCGCAGAATTTACGACGGCTTCGCCGCCGAACGCAGCCTCGCAGGCTCGGCAGCTGCTACACCGGACCGCGCAAGTCGGTTCTACTTGGCCGCGCCTGCCGCTACAATCCTCCCCCCTTTTCGTCTTCCCCAAGGAACCTCCATGTCCGGGCTTGAACTGTTTGCCGCCGCCCTCGGTGTGATTGCCGTCTGGCTGACGGTCAAACAGAACCCCTGGTGCTGGCCGATCGGTCTGGTCATGGTGCTGCTGTATAGCTGGATCTTTTTCGAGGTGAAGCTGTATTCGGACATGCTGCTGCAAGTGATCTACGCCGCGTTGCAGCTCTACGGCTGGTGGCAGTGGACCCGCGCGGGCGCGACGCATGACGGGCGGCACGTCAGCGTCCTCGATGGCAAATCCGTCGCGCAGGGCTTAACCGTGGGCGCGGTCGGCAGTCTGCTGCTGGGGGCTGCGATGGCTCACTGGACCGATGCCGCCCAGCCTTGGCTCGACGCCGCGTTGACCGGCTTCAGCCTGGTCGCACAGTTATGGATGGCGCAAAAGCGCTTGCAATGCTGGCCGCTGTGGATCGCGCTGGACGTCATCTTCGTCGGCCTGTTCATCTACAAAGAGCTGTACCTGACCGCCGCCCTCTATGGGGTTTTCGCCCTGCTGGCGGTGCAAGGCTGGCGGACGTGGCGCGCCGACCCGGCGTTGCGCACATGAAAGTGCTGGTGCTCACGGGGCCAGAATCGAGTGGCAAGAGTTGGCTGGCCGCCGAACTGCAACGGCAATTCGGCGGCGTTTTGGTAGGCGAATACGTGCGTCGGTTCATTGAACAGGAGGCACGGGACACCTGCCTGGCGGATATCCCCGAGATCGCCCGCGGCCAGTTGCAATGGGAAGATGATGCCCGCGCCCTTGCGCCACCGTTGCTGATTCTCGACACGCACTTGCTGAGCAACATGCTTTGGAGCCAGACCCTGTTCAGCGATTGCCCGGCCTGGCTCGAACAAGCGCTGCTGGCCCGGCATTACGACTTGCACTTGCTGTTGTCGCCTGAACTCGTCGACTGGACCGACGATGGCCAGCGCTGTCAGCCGCAGCTGGATCAACGCCGGGACTTTTTCAACGCGGCTCAGGCGTGGCTGGAGCAGAATCGGCAACCTGTTCAAGTGATCCAGGGTGACTGGGCAGAACGCCGAGCCCAAGCGTTGCAGGCCGTCACTCTGTTGATTGGGCGCTGACCTGTATCCGGCCGAACGCAGCCTCGCAAGCTCGACAGCTGCTACGGCCACCAACGCCCCAGCCCCCCAGCATTTGTTGCGATTATTTTTCAAATGCGTCCATTTGTGAAACATACCTTTGCACTCGAACAGCCCGTTTCAGCGCTATTCATCATTGCGTCATGATCTGTGTTAAAGCGCTGATACATCACAACGCAAGCTATGGATCCAGAGCGTTGCGCCTCCTTTTCCCCGTTATAGCCCCCGCTTTTGTCTCAGGCCTGAAACAGCTCGATCAAGGATCCATTTACCTTGATCGATAACCCCTTGAATCAAAACAACAATCAAAAACCGGCACGACTTTCGCTCTCTCCTTCACAACGCTGATTAGGGCCAGCGCACAACAGAAGGAATCGCAGTCGTGGGGACTTTTCGTAAAGGCTTTACGCGCTTGATGCTGCTCGGATGTGCCGCCGTCTCGGTACTCAGTTTTGATGTTCAGGCTGAAGGCAATGGCGTGATCGTACTCACTCGTGATGTACAGCCCCACACCGTCGGCAGGCCGCCGTTCCAGAAAGACCCCTACCCGACCACTGTCAACGCCAACCCTTCGGATCGTGTCACCTCGACACTCAACAGCACCGAACTGAGCGATGGTGAGTTCGCCAGCGTGGCCAGCGGTTCGTCCATCAGCAACAGCATCAACCAGAACGGCAACATACCCGGCAGCCTCAATGTCGTGACCAATCCCAATGGCATGCCCGGCATGAGCGCCGGTCACGGCGGCGGTAGCGGTGGCGCGATTTCGGGAACGATCAACCATGCCATGAGTTCCGGCCTCGCGCCGTTGGGCAGACTGGCGGGAGGTCAATGACATGAGCCGCTCCCTGATCCTTCTCGCCCTGGTCATCGGTGCCAGTGTGAGCCCAGGCGCCATGGCCGACTCCAGCGTTCCGGTGGTCAACACCGCCAACATCCTGGATTCCGGCGCCCGGTACAACGGCAACTTCAACGTCAACCAGGCCTCCGGCGATCAACAGCAACAGGCCAACACTCGCGCTATCGCCATCGGCACCGATGCCTCGGCGACCACTCGCGTCATCCAGAAACTCGACACGCCCGTCAACCCGTCGATGAACGCGACGGCCACCATCGGCGGCAACTCTTTCAGTCAAGGCAACGGTGCACTGGGTGTCAATCAGGGCGCCGGGGCCAACAACCAGATGGCCAACGCAATGCGCATCAGCATCAGTGCTGCGCCGCAAAGCGTCGACGATAGCGCCCTTTCTCAACAGAACGTGGCGTTGTTACCAAGCTCAGGGGCAACTGACGCTTCAAAAGGCAGTCGCCAGGTCGTGACAAGCGACCAGGCCTTCACCGGCAGCCGAGGAGTGATTCAGGTGAACCAGAGTGCCGGGGTGGGGAACCGAATGGCTAACACCCTGAGCATACGGGTCGCTGACTGACCCGAACGCAGTGCGATTAGAAAGTAACCAACACTTAACCAACTAATAAGCACGGAGAAACACCATGAAACCCACAATGGCTCTCAAGCCTCTCGTGTTCGCCCTGGCTGCCGTCATGGCGATGGCTGCACAAGCCAACGATAACGACCATGGTCACGGCCACCATCATCACGGCCCCAAAGGCCCCACCTGGGAACAGCAACTGTCAATCGACTCAGCCGCCAGCGCCTATGTAGGGGATACACAGGACAGCAGCGGCAACTCGGTACTCAACCAGGGCACCGAAAACACTGCCAATGCCGACAACTCACTCAACGGTTCCAATGGCAACATGGGCGCCAACGTGGCTGGCGGTGACGGCAACCAACAAGACAACGCCGCCGCGCTGGCTACCGCCGATGAAAGTTTCATCTTCGGTTCTGCCGAGGCAACCTCCACCGCGTATCAGTACAACACCAATAACTACGTCAAAAACCGCTCTACCCAAAATAACGCCACGCTCGACAATGCTGGCAACAACGGCTCCGGCAACATTGGCATAAACGTGACTGCCGGCAACTTCAACCAACAGAAAAACAACCTGGCGATTGCCGTGTCCGGCGGACGCGTAGCGACAGCCTCGGCTGACGCTTATCAATCCACCACCGGTCTGGATGTAAAAAACAAAGCTGACCGGACCCACATCACCACCACCCTCACCGACACCACCACGTCCTCTGGCACCTTCAAGGCCCATGGCACCGGGACTATCGAGGACGATGGTTGGGATCACAGACGCCACGATGACGACAAGTTCAAGTTCACCGCCGTGGGCACCTTCGATCTGTCTAGCGTAACCACTCATCAAGTGTTGACACCAGACGGCTGGAAAAACCCTGTGATGAACAACGCCAGCATGAGCGGCTCGATGAACGGCTTCTCCGGCAACGGCGGCGCCAACGTGTCGGCGGGTGCGGGCAACCAACAAAGCAACTCGCTGTCCATCGCTGCCGGCTGCAGAGCCTGCATGTAATCGCGATCGAAATGAAAGCCCCGGCAACGGGGCTTTCTTTCCACGGTTCACCAAAGGCGTATCGATCATGCGTACGACAGCCTTTTTCGCCCTGCTGTGCCTGTGTGGCCTGACTCAGGCGGCACAGATGCCGGTGGCCGCCTTGCCGGGCGGCATGCTGGTTTACAAGCAGGTGCAAAGCGTGCGTGAGCGCAAGTTCAGCGACATCGTCGAACAAAAAACCGACTTCAGCTGCGGCGCTGCCGCACTGGCCACGGTGCTACGCCAGGCTTACTGGCTCGATGTCGATGAGGAACACATCATCAAAGGCATGCTGGTCAATGCTGATCAGAACCTTGTCCGTACTCAAGGTTTCTCCATGCTGGACATGAAGCGCTACATCGAAGCAATCGGCATGCGCGCGCGTGGCTACCGGATACCGCCCGAGAAACTCGAAGCGGTGACCATTCCGGTGGTGGTGCTGATGGAAATTCGCGGCTACAAGCATTTCGTGGTGATGCAGCGGGCGGACAATAACTGGGTCTATATCGGCGACCCGGTGCTTGGGCACAAACGCTATTCCCATGATGACTTTGTCAAAGGCTGGAACGGCATCGTCTTCGCTATCGTGGGTCCCGGTTACGACAAAACCAATGCATTGCGCAGCCCTCCGGAACCGCTGACGGCCAAGAACAAACTGGACACTTTCAACCCGGTCAAAGATGCCGAATTGATGGACTTTGGCTTCATTCAGAGCGACTTCTTCTAATCGCCCACTGATGATAGAGAGGGCCGGATGCCCCGGGAGCAGCAAATGAAAACCTCATACTGGCTGGCCGCCGCTTGCCTGGCAGCAAGCGCATCGGGCTATGCCAATGCAGGATTCAAACCCATCGAACTCAAGGACCATGAGCTCGCCGAGCTACGCGGTCGTTATGTCATGCCAGGGCGGATCATCAGCTTCGGCATTGTCATGAGCAGTACCTGGCGCAATGCCAGTGGGGACCTGATTGGCGCAACGACGTTGATGCAGATCCAGGCCTCTACCGTAAAGCCGCAGTTTTACGTGTCGACCATTAAAGAGTCCGGTAACGGCAGTGCGCCGCCATCGGGCACCGGGAATGTAATCGGTGGTGCAGGACTGACCACCACACAGGGAGTCACCCAAACTGTGCGCGCCGCTGGTGACGGCAATACCGCCTACAACAATGTCGCCATCAACGTCCAGGAGGCCAACCAGGCGCCGGCGCCGAGTCCCGTCCAAGGGCAGGTGCTGACGAGCGGGCAAACCATTACCGACAGCAATGCCGCCGGTAACGTCGCAGTGGCGGCCACAGGTGGTGGCGTACAAATGGCCATCCAGGCCAACAACAACCAAGGCACGGCCATGCAACAGGCGGCTCAGGGGGGGCTGGTGCAGAACACCCGGCTTCTGGGCAACAGCAACAGGGTCAATAACCTGACGCAACTTAATGTAGTGCTTAACAACAATGGCCGAAATGCCGGAGCAGTCAACTGCAATCTGAATCAACTCAAGGCACTACGCAGCCTGGGATATTGAACTACGCTGATGTTCGATCATTGGGCTTCATGGGGGATGGCTAATCATGTATCGGTCAGTACCACTGCGCGCGATCGTTTGTCTGAGTACTTTGTTCCCGTCGGCGCTGCTGCAAGCAGCGTCCGATGCGGACGTGGAGGCTTTGAAGCAACAACTCATGGAGCTCAAGCAACGATACGAAGTACAACAAAAGGCCTTGGCAGTACTCGAACAACGAGTCCGCCAGGTGGAGGATCAACCGGCGGCGCCGCCGCCTAAACGCCTGGCCAAGTCGCCAGCCGACATGAAAGGCAACCCGCAAGTGGCCACAAGGACGGGAGCGGCCGCGGCTTCAGGAGGCGCCGCAGGCAGCGGCAGTTCCTATGGACAATCACTGGCCGATGACTCTCAACCGGCAAAGAGTGTTTCCAACCTGTATGACGAGGCCAGCGGATTCTTCGGCGGCGGCAAGTTCAGCCTCGAAACCGGGCTGACCTATTCGCGTTACGACACCCGCCAGCTGATCCTCAACGGCTTCCTCGCACTGGACTCGATCTTTCTGGGCAACATCAACCTGGACCGAATCAAGGCCGACACCTGGACGCTGGACCTCACCGGACGCTACAACTTCGACAATCGCTGGCAATTCGACCTGAACGTACCGGTGGTGTACCGCGAATCAACGTATCAGTCCGGCGGTGCCAACAACGGTGCCGCGGGGGTGACCAGCGAAGAAACCGTCACCCGGGATCCGACGCTGGGCGACATCAACTTCGGGATCGCCTACAAATTCATGGACGAATCGGTGAACACCCCGGATGCGGTGTTCACCTTCCGGGTCAAGGCACCGACCGGCAAGGACCCGTTCGGGATCAAACTGCGCCAGAGCGACGCCAATACCAACCTGTTCGTGCCTGACACCCTGCCGACCGGCAACGGCGTCTGGTCGATCAGCCCCGGTATCTCGCTGGTCAAGACCTACGATCCGGCGGTTCTGTTCGGTAGCCTGTCCTACACCCACAACTTCGAAGAATCCTTCGACGACATCAGCGCCACCGTCAATCAGAAAGTCCCGGGCAAGGTGCGGATCGGCGACAGCTTCCAGATTGGCGCGGGGATCGCGTTTGCGCTGAACGAAAAGATGAGTATGTCGTTCTCGGTGTCTGACCTGGTGCAACGCAAAAGCAAGCTCAAACAGGATGGCGGGGATTGGGAGTCGGTGGTGTCCAGCGACGCCAACGCCGGTTACTTCAATGTCGGCATGACCATCGCAGCCTCCGACAACCTGACCATCGTTCCCAACCTGTCCATCGGCATGACAGACGATGCGCCGGACTTTTCCTTCAGCCTGAAATTCCCGTACTACTTCTGATCGCTTCACCCCAATGGAAAAGGCCCGCTGCGATGGATGTGGCAGCGGGCCGTTTGGTTTTACCGCCCCAGCGGATCTGGTGGTGTGTGTTATAAAAAAAAGACACAGCCGACGAGCGATCTATTGTAGATATAGGTGGTGGGCGGATAATTTAA
>NZ_JBGLZF010000017.1:0-146808 GCF_047304405.1 Pseudomonas sp. Pseusp11 | reverse complement strand
CCCATGTGAGAGTAGGTCATCGTCAAGATTAAATTCCGAAACCCCTATCTGCATACGCAGGTAGGGGTTTTGTTTTGCCCGCAGGAAAGTTCGTACAGCAACATCGGAACGGTCCCGGCTGTCACGGTCTGCCGACAGTGCTAAGGTTCGGCCCTAGCTTTTGTATTTTCCCAAGGAAGCCTTTATGCCGGACGCTACGTCCCTCAGTGCTGGTTTTATGGTGGTTCACGGCAACCGCCTGGACGAGCTGCGCAGCCTGGTGGTCAGTTGGATGCGGCGCTACCCGCTGGCTCCCTTGGAAAATGAAATCGCCCTGGTGCAGAGCAACGGCATCGCCCAATGGCTGAAGCTGGCACTGGCCGAAGACCCTGAAGATGACGACATGGGCGGCTGCGGAATCGCTGCCGCCATCGATGTGCAGTTGCCAGGCAGCTTCATGTGGCAGCTCTATCGCATGGTGCTGGGACGTGACGAAATCCCGGCCAAGTCCCTGCTCGATAAAGCCCCGCTGACCTGGCGCCTGATGCGTCTGCTGCCACAGTTGATCAACCAACCGCACTTCGAACCCCTGCAGCGCTTCCTTACGAATGACACCGACTTACGCAAACGCTATCAATTGGCGGAGCGGCTGGCCGATCTATTCGACCAATATCAGGTGTACAGGGCGGACTGGCTCGAAGACTGGGCAGAAGGCCGTCACCAATTACGAAATGGTAGAGGCGAAGCCAAAGCTCTGACTCCGGCCAACTGCTGGCAAGCAGAGCTGTGGCGTGCGCTGTTGCTGGATGTCGGTGCACAAGGCATGGCGCAAAGCCGCGCGGGTGTCCACCAACGCTTTATCGAGCGTATCAATAGTCTCGACAGGGCGCCCAGTGGGTTGCCGTCCAGGGTGATTGTTTTCGGGATTTCTTCACTGCCAGCTCAAGCCTTGGAAGCGCTTGCCGGGCTGGCTCGATTCAGTCAGGTCTTGCTGTGCGTACACAACCCATGTCGCCACCATTGGGCGGACATCGTCGCCGATAAAGACCTGTTGCGGCATCAATACAAGCGCCAGGCTCGCAAGCGCGGCATGCCGGTTGTGCTTGATCCGCAAACGCTCCATCAGCATGCCCACCCGCTATTGGCGGCGTGGGGCAAGCAGGGGCGGGACTACATCAATCTGCTCGACAGTTACGACGATCCCAACAGCTATCGCTCGGCATTTCGCGATGGGCGCATCGACCTTTTCAGCGATAACCAGCCTCAGAGCATGCTCAATCAGTTGCAGGACGACATCCTGGAATTGCGCCCCCTGAGCGAAACTCGCGAGAGTTGGCCTGCAGTCGATCTGACAAAGGACGAATCGATCCGTTTTCACATCGCCCATAGTGCTCAACGCGAAGTGGAGATTCTCCACGATCAGCTGCTCGCACGATTCAGTGCTGATCCAGACTTAAGGCCTCGCGACGTGATCGTGATGGTTCCAGACATCGACAGTTACGCCCCCCACATCCGCGCTGTCTTTGGTCAGCTTGATCGCCACGATCCACGCTTCATTCCCTTTACGCTCGCGGATCAAGGCCAGCGCGGCAGGGACCCGCTACTGATCGCTGTCGAGCATCTGCTCAAGCTGCCCGACAGTCGTTTCCCCGTCAGTGAGATTCTCGATCTGCTGGACGTTCCGGCATTACGCGCTCGCTTTGGCGTAGAGGAACGTGACCTGCCGACCTTGCACCGCTGGATCGAAGGCGCAGGTATCCGTTGGGGGATGAATGCCGAGCAGCGTGCGGGTCTGGGCCTGCCGGAAGAACTGGAGCAAAACAGTTGGCGTTTCGGCTTGCGACGGATGTTGCTTGGTTATGCCGTGGGCAGCGCCAGTGCCTGCGAGGGTATTGAACCCTACGACGAGATCGGTGGCCTGGATGCTGCGCTCATAGGTCCTTTGGTCGCACTGCTGGATGCACTGGAGATTGCCCACCAGGAGCTCACCCAACCTGCGTCGCCCAAACTCTGGGGCATCCGCTTGCAAGCACTGGTGCAGTTGTTTTTCCAGGCCAGTAATGAGCATGACGACTATTTATTGGCCCAGCTCGAAGAGCTGCGTGAGACCTGGCTTGAGACCTGCGAGTCGGTAGGCTTGCAGGACGAGTTGCCGCTGACCGTAGTCCGTGAAGCCTGGCTGGCTGGCCTCGACCAAGGTCGCTTGTCTCAGCGCTTTCTCGCCGGTGCCGTCAATTTCTGTACCTTGATGCCCATGCGAGCGATCCCGTTCAAACTGGTCTGCCTGCTGGGCATGAATGACGGCGATTACCCTCGCGCGCAGCCGCCACTGGACTTCGACCTGATGGGCAGCGACTACCGGCCCGGCGATCGTTCCCGGCGTGAAGATGACCGCTATCTGTTGCTGGAAGCCTTGTTGTCGGCGCGGGACCAACTCTATATCAGCTGGGTCGGCCGCAGTATTCGGGACAACAGTGAGCGCCCGGCTTCGGTATTGATAGGACAGCTACGTGATCATCTCGCCAGCGGTTGGCGATTGCACGATGACAAGGCTGATCTGCTTGAGTCCATGACTCAGGAACATCCGCTGCAACCCTTCAGTGCACGCTACTTCCATGAAGGCGATGATTTGTTCAGCTACGCCAGCGAGTGGCAGGTACTTCATCAGTCCAGCGGTTTGACGCCTGCCATCGAGGTTCTTGAGCCCTATATTCAGGACGAGCCGCTGAGCCTGGGTCAGTTGCAGGATTTTCTGCGCAATCCGGTACGGCATTTTTTCAGTCAGCGGCTCAAAGTGTTCTTCGAGGCTGCCGAAGCGCCTTTGGCGGATGAAGAGCCATTTGTACTCGACGCGTTGCAACGCTATAGCCTCAGCGACAGCTTGCTCGAAGCAGCGCTCGGGCAATTGGACCAAATCGATCAGGTACTGGAAGCACAGGCGAAACGTCTGCAGAACAGCGGGCTCTTGCCCATGGCCGGTTTCGGCGAATGTCTGCAGCGAGAGTTGATCGAGCCGTTGCCGGATCTGTTGCAGCGCTATCAACAGCTCCTGGCGTTATGGCCTTCCCCACTTGCCAGCGCGTTGCCCGTGAGTCTGGAACTGCATGGGCTGCGCCTGGAGGGCTGGCTCAGTGGCCTGCATCAACGTGCGGACGGTGGTTTGCTATCGGTCACCACGATTCCCAACAGCATCGGCTCGCTCAAGACCCGCAAATGGCATCGTCTGACACGACCATGGATCAATCACCTGGTTGCCTGTGCCAGCGGGATGCCGATGACCACCGCGTTGGTGGCCAGTGACGACAGTCTGTTACTGGCTCCCTTGGCGAAGGATGCAGCACTTGATGCCCTGGGTAATCTGTTGCTGGCCTGGCAAACGGGCATGCGCCAGCCGTTGCCGATTGCCGTAAAAACAGCCTTCGCCTGGCTGGCTCAAACCGATCCGGTCAAGGCTGACGCCGCCGCCCGCAAGGCCTATGAAGGCGATGGCCAGACCACTGAAGGTGAGCGCCGCGAAAGCCCGGCACTCGCTCGGCAATACGCCGACTACGATGTTTTGATTGCCGACGAGACCTTCCCCGATTGGTGCGACGCTTTGTATCGGCCGCTGCTTGAGGCTCCCTGGCGTTCATTGACCAGCGAGGAGGCGCGCTCATGACCACGAAAACACCGCTGGCCCTGGCATTCCCCCTGCGTGGAAGCCAACTGATCGAAGCCAGCGCCGGGACGGGCAAGACCTTCACCATTTCTGCGCTGTACTTGCGCCTGGTCCTTGGTCATGGCGACGAGTCGAGTGGTTTTGGCCGTGAATTGCTGCCGCCGCAAATCCTCGTGGTGACCTTCACCGATGCCGCGACCAAAGAACTGCGCGAACGTATTCGTACGCGACTGGCTGAAGCTGCGCGTTTTTTCCGCGATGAGACACCGGCACCGGATGGCCTGATTGCCGAGTTGCGCGAGCAATACCTCCCCGAACAGTGGCCAGGCTGTGCAAACCGTCTGGACATCGCCGCCCAGTGGATGGATGAAGCCGCGGTATCGACCATCCACAGTTGGTGCCAGCGCATGCTGCGCGAACATGCATTCGACAGTGGCAGCCTGTTCACCCAGACCCTGGAAACCGATCACAGTGATTTGCTTGGCGAAGTCCTGCGCGACTACTGGCGACTGTTCTGCTATCCGATGCAAGGCGATGCGCTGAATTGGGTTCGCGGCAACTGGGGGGGGCCGGCAGCGTTGTTGCCGCGAGTGCGTGGGTTGTTCGCCAGCGAGCGTGACAGCGTTGAAGGTAAAGAACCTGCCGAGTTGATCGCCGAGTGCCTGGAGGAACGACGGGCCGCGTTGCTCGAGCTCAAGATGCCCTGGCGCCAATGGGCCGATGAGCTGCTTGCCATCTGTCATCAGGGCGTCGCGAGCAAAAGCGTCGATGGTCGCAAGATGCAGGCGCGCTACTTCGAACCCTGGTTCGAAAAGCTCCGGGCCTGGGCCGAAGACGAATCTCTGGAGCAACTGGACATTGGCACCGGCTTCACTCGCCTGACTCCCGATGGCATGGCCGAAGCCTGGAAAGGTGAAGCTCCCCGTCATCCCGGTCTCGATGCGATGCCCGGCCTCAAGGCCAGTCTCGATGGCTTGCCGACCCCCGATGCCGCCGTGCTGCAACATGCCGCCCACTGGGTCGGTGCTCGGTTCGAGGAAGAAAAGCGTCGTCGCGCGGAAATGGGTTTCGATGACATGCTGCTGCGTCTCGATGCGGCGTTGCAGTCCGATGGCGGTGAGCGTCTGGCGACCTTGATCCGCGAGCAGTTCCCGGTTGCGCTGATCGACGAGTTTCAGGACACCGACCCGGTGCAGTACCGAATCTTCGAGAGCATTTATCGCATCGAAGACAACAATCCTGAATCCGGCCTGTTCCTGATCGGCGACCCGAAGCAGGCGATCTATGCCTTTCGCGGTGCCGATATCTATACCTATCTGCGCGCCCGGCAAGCCACCACTGGCCGTCTGCATACCCTGGGTACAAATTTCCGTTCCAGTCATGGCATGGTGAACGCGGTGAACCATGTGTTCGAGCGCGCCGAATTTCGTGAGCAGGGGCGCGGCGCGTTCCTGTTCCGGGAGAAGAGTGGCGAGAACCCGGTACCGTTTCTGCCCGTGGAGTCCCAAGGGCGCAAAGAAGTCCTGCACATTAAGGGTCAGGTTGTTCCTGCCCTGAACATCTGGCATTTGTCCTCTGACCAGCCACTGTCCGGCGTGGTGTATCGACAACAATTGGCCGCCGCCTGCGCCAGTGAGATCACTGCGTTGCTCAATGGCGGTCAGCAGGGGCGTGCGGGCTTCATACAGGATGGTAAGGATCTCAGAGGCTTGCTGCCGGCGGATATCGCGATTCTGGTGCGCGACGGCAAAGAGGCCCAGGCCGTGCGCGGCGAACTTTCCGCTCGCGGTGTGCGCAGTGTTTACCTGTCAGACAAGGACTCGGTGTTCGCCGCGCAGGAGGCCCATGATCTGCTTACGTGGCTCAAGGCCTGTGCCGAGCCGGATGTCGAGCGTCCCCTGCGTGCCGCGCTGGCCTGCATCACGCTGAACCTTTCGCTGGCTGAACTGGAGCGGCTGAATCAGGACGAACTGGCCTGGGAAGCACGGGTCATGCAGTTCCGCGGTTATCGCGAGCTCTGGCGCAAGCAGGGCGTGCTGCCCATGTTGCGGCGATTGCTACATGATTTTCAGCTGCCCCAGGCGTTGATCGCGCGCAGCGATGGTGAACGGATATTGACCAACCTGCTGCATTTGTCCGAGTTGCTGCAGCAGGCCGCCGCCGAACTCGATGGCGAGCAAGCACTGATCCGTCATTTGTCCGAGCATCTGGCGTTGTCTGGTCAGGCTGGCGAAGAACAGATCCTGCGCCTGGAAAGCGACGAGCAACTGGTCAAGGTCGTGACCATCCACAAGTCCAAAGGGCTTGAATATCCGTTGGTGTTTCTGCCGTTCATCTGCTCGGCAAAACCGGTGGATGGCAGTCGTCTGCCGCTGCACTACCACGATGCCGCAGGTAAGGCGCAGGTGAGCTTGAAGCCGACGGCCGAGTTGATCGCCCTCGCTGATGATGAGCGTTTGGCCGAAGATCTTCGTTTGCTCTATGTGGCCCTGACCCGGGCACAACATGCCTGCTGGCTGGGTGTGACTGATCTCAAACGCGGTAATAACAATGGCTCGGTCCTGCACCTTTCGGCGTTGGGCTATCTGCTGGGCGGTGGTGCGCCATTGGCTGAGTCGGCAGGGCTGCGTCGTTGGCTGGAAGACCTGCAGCAAGACTGCGCGGCGCTGAGCTACGGTGAAATGCCTGACGCGACCGCCGAGCATTATCATCCGCCACGCAATGAAGCGACCTTGCTTGCCCCGCTGATACCCAGGCGCAAGGCCAGCGAAAACTGGTGGATCGCCTCTTACAGTGCCTTACGCATTGGTGACAGTTTGAGCGTGGGCAGTGACGAGGCACCGGAGAGCGCGCAAGCACAAAAGCTCTTTGATGACGAACGCCTTGATCCCGAAGCGCCACGAGAAGTCGCCGCCGGCGGCGCTGATATCCATCGATTCCCTCGTGGGCCGAACCCCGGCACTTTTCTTCATGGATTGCTCGAATGGGCCGGTGACGAAGGTTTTGCCGCTGCACCGCAAACCGTGGAAGACGCGATCGCCCGTCGCTGCAACCGCCGTGGCTGGGAAGGCTGGATCACCACATTGAGCGGCTGGCTGCAGCACTTGCTCAAATCCCCGTTGCACATCGGTGGCGGGCAGGCGCCGGTGGTGTTCGAGCAACTGTCTCAATACCGGGTCGAGATGGAGTTCTGGTTCGCCAGTCATAAAGTCGATGTGCTCAAGCTCGATGAGCTGGTGCGCCAATACACCCATCACGGCGTGGCCCGGGTGGCTGCCGAACCGGTGCTGCTCAATGGCATGTTCAAAGGCTTCATCGACCTGACGTTCGAGCATGAAGGCCGTTACTACGTCGCTGACTACAAATCCAACTGGCTGGGCGTCGATGACGCGGCCTATACCGAGCAGGCCATGGAGCAGTCGATTCTCGATAACCGTTACGACCTGCAATACGTACTGTACCTGCTCGCCCTGCATCGCCAGCTTAAGGCTCGGCTGGTCGATTACGATTACGACCGACATGTCGGTGGAGCGTTGTATCTGTTTCTTCGCGGTACTCGAGCGGCCAGCCAGGGTGTGTATTTTGCCCGTCCGCCACGGGAGCTGATCGAGCGCCTGGACCGGTTGTTCCAGGGCAAGCCAGAGCCCAAGGCCGAACCCGCCTGGGAACAGGGAGTATTGCTATGAGTCGCACTTTCGCCGATTTGCTGCCTACACCGTTGGCGGCCGAAAGTCTGGCGGACCTGGCCCCGTTGAGCCGCGCAGATGACTTGTTGCTGCTGCTCACGCGCTGGGTCGAACGCGGCTGGCTGCGGGCGCTGGACAAGGCCTTCGTCGCGTTTCTCCACGAGCTCGCTCCCGACGATGATCCGCTGGTGCTGCTGGCCGCCGCGTTGATCAGTCACCAACTGGGTCACGGTCATGTCTGCCTGGATCTGTTCGAAACACTGAAAGAGCCGGATTTTGCCTTGTCGCTGCCGCCGGAAGGTGATGTGCAAAGCGGGGCGATGTTGCTGCCGTCGCAATTGCTTGAGGCGCTGGACGGTGCCCATTGGTGCAAGGTCCTGGCTTCCAGTCGTCTGGTGGCTCTGGCCGTCGATGGGCGTGAGGCTGCGCAACACCGACCGTTGGTGCTGTCGGGCAAGCGCCTGTACCTGCGCCGCTACTGGGCTTACGAACGGCGCATCGACCACGCGCTGCGCCAGCGCCTGGCGACACACGAAGCTACGCCGAGCGATTTACCCCAACGCCTGACCGGGCTGTTCGGTCCAGCCAGGCTTGATGACGTGATCGACTGGCAAAAGCTCGCGTGTGCCCTGGCTACCCGAAGTGCATTCAGCATCGTCACCGGCGGCCCGGGAACCGGCAAGACCACCACGGTTGTGCGCTTGCTTGCATTGCTCCAGGCACCCGCAGTGGAGGCCGGTAAACCGCTGCGTATTCGTCTCGCGGCACCCACCGGCAAAGCTGCCGCACGATTGACCGAGTCCATCAGCCAGCAGGTTCAAACCCTGAAAGTGCCTGAAACGGTGCGCGAGAAGATCCCGTCGGATGTGACCACCGTGCACCGTTTGCTCGGCAGTCGTCCCGGTACCCGGCATTTCCGTCACCACGCCGGTAATCGCTTGCCGCTGGATGTGTTGGTGGTGGACGAAGCCTCGATGATCGACCTGGAAATGATGGCCAACCTGCTCGATGCGTTGCCGCCCCATGCCCGTCTGGTGCTGCTCGGTGACAAGGACCAACTGGCGTCGGTAGAGGCCGGTGCCGTACTGGGCGATCTGTGTCGTGATGCCGAAGCCGGTTGGTACAGCCCGCAGACCCGCCAGTGGCTGGAGGCGGTCAGCGGTGAGCGCCTCGATGCCAGCGGTTTGCGGGAAGACACCCAAGGCGCGCATCCACTGGCCCAGCAAGTCGTGATGCTGCGCCACTCACGGCGCTTCGGCGAGGGTAGCGGCATTGGTCAGTTGGCCCGTTGGGTCAACCAACAGCATCCCGAGGACGCGCGCAAGTTATTGGCCGCTGCAAGTCATGACGACGTATTTTCCCTGCCCCTCAAGGGTGAGCAGGACCGTGCGCTGGAGCGCTTGTTGCTCGAGGGCCATGGCGGGGGGCCGCAAGGTTATCGGCATTACCTGAGTCTTTTGCGCAGTCAGCGACCACCGCTCGACCGCCCGCTCGACGATCCATGCTGGGCTGATTGGGCTCGCTTGGTGCTACAAGCCTTCGACGCTTTCCAGCTGTTGTGTGCCGTACGTAAAGGGCCTTGGGGTGTGGAAGGCTTGAATCAGCGCGTGACCGATGCGCTGCTCAAGGCCCGGCTGATCGACAGCGACCATCAGTGGTACGAAGGTCGGCCCGTGCTGATGACCCGCAACGACTATGGCCTGGGTTTGATGAACGGTGACATTGGCATTGCCCTCAAGCTGCCGGAGCGTGAAGGCCCGGAGGCCGGGCGGCACGTGCTGCGTGTGGCCTTCCCGCGTAATGACGGGCAGGGCGGTGTGCGCTTTGTCCTGCCAAGCCGACTCAACGATGTCGACACGGTGTATGCCATGACCGTGCACAAATCCCAAGGCTCGGAATTTGCCCATACGGCGTTGATTCTGCCGGATGCTTTGAATCCTGTGCTTACCAAGGAACTGATCTATACCGGGATAACCCGGGCCAAAGACTGGTTCACCCTGATTGAGCCTCGAGCCGGCGTATTCGAAGAGGCCGTGCGGCGCAAGGTCAAGCGCTTGAGCGGGTTAATGCTGGAGCTGGAAGAGGGTGCCTGGCCGAGCCATTGAGGGGCGGTGCCAGCCGCGGGAATCTGTCCGATGTGCCGGTGCGTCGCCTCGCTGGTGTTTCGGTGCTGTGCTATCGTTGCGGCATCATTTTGTTGCGATCGTAGAGAATTCCTGCATGAAGTTGGCTGTCTGGGCGACAGGGCGCGTCGTTGGCTGCAAACAAGTGCTGCTTGCCGGCCTCCTCTGTTTGTTGACGGGCGTTGCCTGTGCTGAGTCGGAAACTATCGTGAGCAAAGCCGACCAACGTGCCAGGTCGGTCACTCAGGTGGTACTCGGGATCCTCAGTTATGCCCGATGGCCTGTTGAGCCCCAACAACTGCGCCTGTGCGTGGTCGGCCCCACTGAATACACCGACGACCTGGTCAAAGGCACCACACAAGCCACGGGACGACCAGTTACTGTACGACGGTTGCTGGCCGATAACCCGGCCATCGCCAGTGAATGCGATGCGGTGTACATCGGCAAGCTGACAGGCGATGAACGCAGTCGGCTATTCGCCTCGTTGATGGGACGCCCGGTGGTGAGCATCAGCGAAGGCGGCGATCAGTGCACCGTCGGCAGCCTGTTCTGCCTGCGGGTCGGTGATGAACAGGTGTCCTTCGAGGTCAACCTCGACTCGGTCGCTCGCAGCGGTGTACGCATTCACCCCAGTGTGCTGCAACTGTCGCGCCGCAAGCCGGCGGCGCCATGAGTCTATTCAAACCTCGTATACGTCCGACCCTGGGGTCGGTTATCGGCCGTGGACATTTGATTGTCGCCCTGGTGGGCGTGGCCATGGCCAGTGTTTCATTGACTCTGCTGGGTGTTCTGGCTTTGCGGGTCTATGCCGATCACAACCTGCATCTGATTGCCCGTTCGATCAACTACACCGTGGAAGCCGCGGTGGTGTTCAACGACAAGGCCGCCGCCACCGAAGCGCTGGCATTGATCGCCTCCACTGAAGAAGTGGCTGATGCGCAAGTGATGGACGAGCAAGGCGAGTTGCTCGCACGTTGGCAACGACCGGAAACGGGGTGGCTCTCCGATCTTGAAATGCAGATCGCCCGAACGATTCTGGAAAAACCCATCAGCATGCCGATCACTCATCAAGGTCGGGAAATCGGCAGCATCTTGCTCATCGGTCACGGCGGCAGCCTGATGCGCTTTTTGCTCAGCGGTCTGGTCGGAATCGTCTTGTGTACCGCTGTCAGTGCCTGGGTAGCGCTTTATCTAGCGCGTCGGCAATTGCGAGGGATCACCGGCCCGTTGCGCAGCCTGGCTGCCGTGGCTCACGCCGCCCGTAGCGAACGGGCCTTCGACCGGCGCGTACCGCCCGCCGACATTGCCGAACTCGACAACCTGGGCAACGACTTCAATGCCTTGCTCGACGAGCTCGAGTCCTGGCAGACCCATCTGCAAAGCGAAAACGAAACCCTGGCCCACCAGGCCAGCCATGACAGCCTTACCGGGTTGCCGAATCGGGCGTTTTTCGAAGGCCGCCTGATGCGCGCCTTGCGCAATGCCGGCAAGCTGGATGAGGGAGTGGCCGTGCTGTTTCTCGACAGCGACCGGTTCAAGGAGATCAACGACAACTTCGGTCACGCTGCCGGTGATGCAGTGCTCATCGCCGTGGCGACCCGGGTTCGTGCGCAGTTGCGTGAAGAGGATCTGGTTGCGCGTCTGGGCGGCGATGAGTTTGCCGTGCTGTTGACGCCGCTGCACAAGATAGAAGACGCCGAACGGATTGCTGACAAAATCATTGCCAGTATGGACGCGCCAATCCCGTTGCCGGGCGGTACCCAGGTGTTGACTTCACTCAGCATCGGCATCGCCGTGTACCCGGATCATGGGCTTACGCCCGGTGCGCTGCTCGATGCTGCAGATGCCGCGATGTATCAGGCCAAACGCCTTTCCCGAGGCGCTCACCACACGGCAGGGTCGGAGCACTCTGTCGCCGATGTTCAAACCAGGAGCTAATTTCTGTGTTCACATTCACTCAGCGTTCTCTGCGATTTTTTACGATGACCTTATTCATGACCCTGCTGGCATTGACCGGTTGCCAGACGACACCGCAGAAAGGACTGACCCCGGAGCAGATCGCTGTGCTCAAGCAGCAAGGTTTCGAGATGACTGACGATGGCTGGTCGTTCGGCCTGTCCGACAAAGTGCTGTTCGGCAGTGATGTCGAACACCTCAACCCCAGCAGTACCGAGATCGTCGAGCGTATTGGCAAGGCATTGTTGAGTGTGGGAATCGAGCGCGTGCGGGTCGACGGTCACACCGATGCCTCGGGCAAAGAGTCCTATAACGAACAGCTTTCCCTGCGTCGCGCGAAAAGCGTCGGCGATGTCTTGGCCGCTGTCGGCATAAAAGAACAAAACATCCAGCTACGCGGCCTGGGCAGCAGCAAGCCCGTCGCCTCCAACGCCACCGCGGCCGGGCGCACCGAGAACCGCCGGGTGTCGATCGTGGTGAGTGCCGATTAATCGGCGAACACCATCTCCCGGCTTTCCCCCATCAACAGCGCATGATTCTGCTCGGTGACGGTACGGATGTAATCCCACAACAAGGTGATCCGCTTGAGTTTGCGCAGGTCCTCCCGGCAGTACATCCAGAACTTCAAGGAACTCAGGTTTTTCCCAATGTTTACGGGGTTAAACCTTTATGAATCGCTTTTTAGAATGCTCTGCTGTTACAAGTCCTGTACCAATTCTTGTAGGTTCTTCGAGACCCACCACGAGACTCGCTAAACCGTATCTCTACAGACGCAACGGCATTTACTACATACGCCTCAGGGCTACTGGCAGCACCACTGAGTACGCTTCGGTTTCCCTTAAGACCAGCAATAGGCGTGACGCATTAGACGCTTCAGAACAGCTCGCGGGGGCTGTCAGGACGTTCCATTTGGCAAACCCAGAAGCCTCTAGGGGGAAGCTGAAAGAGCATTTCCGTTTGGCCTCAGCGGAGCTGTTTGAGTTTGGACGTGATGGCGACGTTACGCAGGTGTGGGGTGGTCTGCATGACAGCAACACTGGCCCTGTGGGCGGCTCGCTCAGTTACCCCAAGTCCGCAAAGAGCGCTTCGCTATCCCTATCTGTAATCGCCCCAGCAGTGACCTTTGAGGCCCTTTCATCGCTCTACTTGGTCGACCGTGGGCAAGATCAGAAGGCATCGACCCTGAAGGAAACCAAGATTTGCCACGGCACCATCTCTGCGGCCCTTGGTGAACTAGATATGCGGACTCATTCACGGGCTGACCTCGTCGCGCTGCGTGATCGTCTTGGAGATGGTCGCATGCCCTCAACGGTCAATAAGCTGATCGTGAAGCTATCGGCTGTCCTCGCATGGTCAGTTGAAAACGGTCACATATCCAAGTCATACGATAAGAAACTGAAGCTCACTAAGGGCCTTGAGTCGAGCCGTAAGGCGTTCACACAGGATCAGGTGTGCATGCTGGTGGCTTATTCCAACACGCTCCCTGAGTCATCATGGAAGCGCTGGCTATTGAGCCTTGGTGCCATCACTGGCGGGCGCCTCAATGAAATCTCACAGTTGACGGTAAGTGACGTGCAGGCCCTTGCTTCAGGTATCACCGCTATACACATCAACGAGGTAGGTGAAGGAAAGTCGATCAAGAACAAACGCAGTGAACACGGGCTTTGAGTTGGGAATACCCACTCGCGGAGATGCTTCTACACCAGTGCGAACCCATAGGCACTGTCAGTCAGTGGCACCAATCAAATCGTCTTCCATCACGCACGCACCATATACTGTATGCGCGCACACCATATAGCTCGGGGGCGATGTTCAATCAGTCTGCGATGGGGGCCTGCCTTCCACGGCGAAATGGCTTCCAGTTTCTGCACTGCCGACGCTCCTTGGCTATACACGTCATAGGTCACAGTGCCAGTCTCGTGAACAACGAGTTCAGCAATGATCGTGCCCGCAATACTAGCCCTTACTAGCTGAGTAATTGCTGTCATGCGGATGCTGTGGAAGACGTGGTGCGACCCTAACCTCGAAAGACATAAAGATTTATCCAGTACACTCCAGACTCCGCAGTGAGGTGATATGGATGTCCAATAGGAAGAAGGGAAAACGCAATCAAGATCCAAAGATCCCACGGGATCACTTTGTAATCGGCCAAGCTGCTGGCGTGGTGTCGAGTCTGACTTTTACAATTGACCCCATCACAGGCATCCCGAACATCTTGGAACTCGACCCAACCTCGTTACGCACCCAGATATCCCACGCTCGCGAGAACGGAAAAGACGACAAGGTGTTGTTCTCTTCACCCACAGACGGTTTTGCTGCACTGGGGGAAACCTTTCTTGAGCAGTTGCGTAAGAAGTTTGACTACCTAGTAGCAGTAGACACCAACACAGAGGTGAGTCGAATCGATGGCTTCAAGGTGAGTGCATGTTTCATTTGCTGCATCATTGATCCGCTAGCCGCACTGAAAGATGAAGTGCCGTACCAGCATCTTGCAAGCTACCTCATTCTTGACTCAGGTGATGAGGGCAACGCAGAGCGCCTAGGCTGGCATCTGGTAGCTACAGTACACATCAATACCCCGTATCTCCGCACAAAGCGTGTGGGCGTGATTGTTGACAGTGAGTTGGCGGACCACGTCGCGATCAACGCCAGAACGAATCCTTACTACGGCAGTCATCTGCTGCCACAAAACATGTCATTGATCTACGCATCAAGTGACAAAATAGAAACCTTCGCCAACGAAATGATCAGGATGAATGACAAGAACTCATCTCACTTTATGAAGACTGTGAAAGAGATGGGACTATCGACATTGCAACTTAAAGGTGGGGTGAAGATGGGAACCGCGACGTGCTACTGCATCCAACCCATCAAGCGTGACGCACTGAAGAAACAGCCTCAACCTTAACCTCGGAAAACCAAATCGAGCCGCTGAGCAGCACCAAAATCCCTTGGCATTTCTCAGACGCACTTTGCCCTTGAAGTCCCAACCAGCGGCGAGATGATCTAGGCTTCCCGAACCATCACTCAAGGACGATAGCCATGTCAGACAACCCCGAAGCCAACATCGCGGCAGCAGACACTCTCACGCTTATCCTGCATAACCAGCACGCCATCTGTGCCGCCATTGAAGAGATCACCATGTGGCTCTCTGAGAATGGAGGCGGGAGTGTTGCTGCTAACGCAACAGGGGCCATGGAAACGCTGGATTCGAATGCTCAAGGGATCACTGACGCCATTCTGCGGCTGAGGCAGTCCTAACCACTGAACTTCAGGGGTTAGAGGTACCTGTTGGTTCGCCGCTTGACCGCAGTCATCGACAGCGACAACTAAGCTCCTAAGTGTCCACGGTTACAGTACAACGTAGGGTACAAGGAATATTCGATGTCTCTAAGACCGGATGAAACGATTCAAAAAATTCTCATTTCAACAACAAGTAGATTTGTAGGAGAGTACGAGAGCCCCGACCTTCTTATTGCTCACGCTTGGGGTGGATTTGCCAGTCCGCTAAGCTCCATAAGAGAGGAAGAAAATCCGGCTTCGCGAAGCGCTTTCATTGTCTCCTTTAAAACGCAACCTTATGTAAAGGCGCCAGGAGTAGTTGTTCCAGATTATTCACCGATTGGTGATGTCATGTGCTCCTATCTGTCCGTTTTGTTCGGCAAGCGATTTGACTGTCATGGCCTTATTGAAGGGTCAGGTTTTTTTCATACGCCAGACTTGAATTTGTATAACGGCATTTGCAATCATCGACTTTCATTCAATTCACATCAGCCGAGAAAGTGTTTTGGCATTCCTTTGAGACTGGAAAATATATCTGTCTTCCGCCCGCTCTTGTTTAGCGAAGTTGCGGATGAGAAACTGATTTCTATCATAAGAACCGCTTGCAAGTTTTACCACCAAGCACTTCAAAGCGCTGAGCACGACCCGGAAATTGGGTACTTGAACCTAATAACTGCAGGTGAAATAATGTCCAGCTGTTTTGAGTTTACCGACGATGAGGTTTTAGACTCTGAAACTATTAATATGTTGGAAGCAATAAGAAATGGGTTGGGTGGGGGCAAAAAAATAGCAAGTCATCTCCGTGGTCGTATGCTTTCAGTTAAAAAAAGATTTGTACGCTCGTTAATTCAGTTGTTAGCCAGCGATTTTTTTGAGGGTTCGGAGTCTTCACACGATTTTAACCAATTTAAATCGGATGCTATTGAGTCGAATATCAAATCAGCTTACGATCTTCGAAGTCGATATGTTCACACGGGCGTGTCATTTGGGCAGTGGGTTAGAACTTCAAATGGAAGGGGTGATATCCAGTTCGGACGGCCTGTTGTGCCTGATAAAGACTATGCACGAACTTTGGAGAAAGCTCCAACTTTCCAAGGGCTTGAAAGGCTTATTCGCTACTGTCTCCTGCGTATGATTGAATCAAAGGGGGTGGCGGATTTTTCGAAATTACCGATAGGTTTGGAGAAAATGGTTGATTAGATCGCTGTAGGTATTCCCTTAAATTGCGGACCCTATTGAGCACTTCTATTTTCAGACCTGTCAGATGGTCCACATAACCAAGCGACAGTTTTTAGGGCTTAGGCACGAAGAGACAATCCGTTTGCTCTCGAGAAACGTCTTTCATCCTGATCAGCTACGTGGGCTTCAGACTCCTGACTCTAGCGTTAGGAAAGCCACGTGGCGTCTTTTCAGAACATACATCTTACTGATGCATTTCACCCTCACTCCCTTGGGAAATCTGTTTGGCTTACCGTTGTGGGCTTGGTGGAAATCCCTCGAAAAAACTCAGAGATCACCGTTATAGGTTATCGGGTCTTTGCCAATCCCAATGTCTTCACGGACGGCATTAAGTAACGCAAGGGCTTTCTCTCGAACGTCTGACCATTCATACACCACCGTTCCATGACTGATTTTTAGTAGGTGGTCTATGAGGTTGTCCTGAGCATCCATCACAGACTGAGGCGCAAGCATGGCGAGATATCCGTAAACCTTCATTCGCTGCTCATTGAACTCATCAAAGCGTGCTCCTGCTTCGGCTGCGATCAACCTTCCTTCTCCGTGGGAATCGAGGGCTGAGAGAAGCCTTGCGACTATTTCAATAACCGCCCGGTAAATCAGTATTTTGTCGTTCTGAAATCGAAGAGTGCTTTCTTTGATTACGTCGAGGTCTCGTTTCGCCGCTTCAAGCTCCATGGTCAACTGGTGGGTTTCGTTCGCCAATATTCGGCCCGCCCAGACCTTCCCTAACCAAGAGGAGAGGGCGAAGACAATGACCCCGCCACCGCCGAGTGAGAAGATTGCAGCACCCATCAGTTTTAATATTTCTTCCCAGCTCATGATTGGTTCCCTTGACGTAGTGCTTGAGTATGGCCGAACCCAGGCAGGCGCTTGCAGGACACCTTGAGAATCTGCCAGAAAATTCTGAATGACCAACTCAATCCGGGTATGTCCACGCCCCCCCCTCGCGTGAGCGTTCGCGTGCACATGCGCGTCTCTTGATGAGGGACTTTGAGGCGCTCTTAGGTGTTACAAGTCCCGTATCAACCCCTGACACAAAACCTTGGCAAAGGCCTGCTGACCTCGTTACGATGCGGTCACCTGATTCCTTGAAACTCTGTCAATCGGCGAACAGCATCTCCCGGCTGTCGCCCATCAACAAACTCTGATTCTGCTCCGTCACCTCGCGGATGTAGTCCCACAACAAGGTAATCCGCTTGAGCTTGCGCAGGTCCTCCCGGCAGTACATCCAGAACTGCCGGGTGATGGTGATCTCTTGCGGTAACACCGGCAGCAATCGCGGATCCTGAGCCGCCAAAAAGCACGGCAGAATCGCCAGTGACCGTCCTTGCTGCGCCGCCACGAACTGCGCGATCACACTGGTGCTGCGCAGATTGGCACTGGCACCGGGCAGCACATTCGCCAGGTACAGCAGCTCCGAGCTGAACGCCAGATCGTCCACATAACTGATGAATTGATGCTTGCTCAAATCTGCCGGGCGGCGGATCGGTGGGTGCTTGTCCAGATAATCCTGGGTCGCGTACAGCTGCAATCGATAGTCACAGAGTTTGCAGCAGACATAAGGGCCGTGTTCGGGTCGCTCCAGCGCAATGACGATGTCTGCCTCGCGCTTGGACAGGCTGATGAAGTGCGGCAGCGGCAGGATGTCCACCGAGATCGCCGGGTAGGCGTCGACGAAATGGCTCAGCTGCGGAGTGATGAAAAAGCTGCCGAACCCTTCGGTACAGCCCATGCGCACATGCCCGGACAGTGCGACGCCTGAGCCCGAAACCTGCTCGCAGGCCATGTGCAGGGTGCTTTCGATCGACTCGGCATAACCCAGCAGGCGCTGGCCTTCAGCGGTCAGGACGAAACCGCTGGTGCGGGACTTCTCGAACAACAGCGTGCCCAACGAGGCCTCGAGCGAACTGATGCGCCGCGACACGGTGGTGTAGTCCACCGCCAGGCGTTTGGCCGCAGTGCTGGCCTTGCGTGTGCGGGCAACCTCGAGGAAAAACTTGAGGTCATCCCAGTTCAACGAGCCTAAAGACGTGATGTTTTTTTGCATGATGGACCGGCTTTTATGTGCGTTCTTATTAGAAGTTTGCACATCTATACTCCAAAAACAGTCCGACAACCAAATCGCGACACACGCCTCATCTCAAGGCGACTTTCTCGCCTTGGCTCCCAAGATAGCTCTCTAAATAAGAACAACGTCCCGGAGACCCGACATGAACGCATCGCTAGAAACCACCGTACAAAAGGTCAAGTTATTGATCGATGGCGAGTGGGTCGAATCCCAGACCACCGAATGGCACGACATCGTCAATCCGGCGACCCAGCAAGTGCTGGCCAAAGTCCCGTTTGCGACCGCTGCTGAAGTCGATGCCGCCATCAGTGCCGCTCATCGCGCCTTTCAGACCTGGAAGCTGACGCCAATCGGCGCGCGGATGCGCATCATGCTCAAGCTTCAGGCGCTGATTCGCGAGCACTCCAAGCGTATTGCCGTGGTACTCAGCAATGAGCAGGGCAAAACCATCGCCGATGCTGAAGGCGATATCTTCCGTGGCCTGGAAGTGGTCGAGCACGCTTGCTCCATTGGCAGCCTGCAAATGGGCGAGTTCGCCGAGAACGTCGCTGGCGGTGTCGATACCTACACCCTGCGTCAGCCGATCGGCGTCTGCGCCGGTATTACCCCGTTCAACTTCCCGGCGATGATTCCGCTGTGGATGTTCCCGATGGCCATCGCCTGCGGCAACACCTTCGTGCTCAAGCCTTCCGAGCAGGATCCGATGTCGACCATGCTGTTGGTGGAACTGGCGATTGAAGCCGGCATTCCGCCGGGTGTGCTCAACGTTGTTCATGGTGGCAAGGATGTGGTCGATGCGCTTTGCACCCACAAGGACATCAAGGCTGTTTCGTTTGTCGGTTCGACCGCGGTCGGCACGCATGTCTACGACCTGGCCGGCAAACACGGCAAGCGCGTGCAATCGATGATGGGCGCCAAGAACCACGCCGTTGTGCTGCCTGATGCCAACCGCGAGCAAGCGCTCAATGCACTGGTCGGCGCCGGTTTCGGTGCGGCCGGGCAACGCTGCATGGCCACTTCCGTGGTGGTGCTGGTGGGCGCTGCAAAACAATGGCTGCCGGATCTCAAGGCGCTGGCGCAGAAACTCAAGGTCAATGCCGGCAGCGAACCAGGCACCGATGTTGGTCCGGTGATTTCCAAACGAGCCAAGGCGCGGATTCTCGACCTGATCGAAAGCGGTATCAAGGAAGGCGCCAAGCTGGAACTGGACGGTCGCGACATCACTGTTCCGGGCTACGAACAGGGCAACTTTGTCGGTCCGACTCTGTTCTCTGGCGTCACCCCTGAGATGCAGATCTACACTCAGGAAATTTTCGGCCCAGTGCTGGTGGTGCTGGAAGTCGACACCCTCGATGAGGCCATCGCCCTGGTCAACGCCAACCCGTTCGGCAACGGCACGGGTCTGTTCACTCAGAGCGGTGCGGCGGCGCGTAAATTCCAGTCGGAAATCGACGTTGGCCAGGTCGGCATCAACATCCCGATTCCGGTGCCGGTGCCGTTCTTCAGCTTCACCGGTTCCCGTGGTTCCAAACTTGGCGACCTCGGTCCGTATGGCAAGCAAGTGGTGCAGTTCTACACTCAAACCAAGACCGTCACCGCGCGTTGGTTCGATGACGACAGCATCAACCACGGTGTGAACACCACCATCCACTTGCGTTAAGGAGCCGGACATGAAAATTGCTTTTATCGGTCTCGGCAACATGGGCGCGCCGATGGCGCGCAACCTGATCAAGGCCGGCCATTCGCTGAACCTGTTTGACCTCAATCAAACCGTGCTGGCCGAGCTGGCTCAACTCGGCGGCACCATCAGCACTTCACCGAAGGAAGCATCGAAAGACGCGCAACTGGTGATCACCATGTTGCCGGCAGCGGCCCATGTGCGCAGTGTCTGGCTGGGTGAAGACGGTGTGCTGGCGGGCATCGCCAAAGGCGTGCCAGCGGTGGATTGCAGCACCATCGATCCGCAGACGGCGCGAGATGTTGCCGCGGCGGCCGCAAAGCAGGACGTGGCCATGGCCGATGCTCCGGTTTCCGGTGGCACTGGCGGTGCAGCGGCCGGGACGCTGACCTTCATGGTCGGTGCCACGCCTGAACTGTTCGCCACTCTGCAACCGGTGCTGGCGCAGATGGGCCGCAACATCGTCCATTGCGGCGAAGTTGGCACCGGGCAAATCGCCAAGATCTGCAACAACCTGCTGCTGGGGATTTCCATGGTCGGTGTCAGCGAAGCCATGGCCCTGGGCAGCGCCTTGGGTATCGACACAACTGTGCTGGCGGGCGTCATCAACAGTTCAACCGGGCGCTGCTGGAGTTCTGAGATGTACAACCCGTGGCCGGGCATCGTCGAAACGGCGCCGGCCTCGCGCGGTTATACCGGCGGTTTCGGTGCTGAACTGATGCTCAAGGATCTGGGGCTGGCCACTGAGGCGGCACGTCAGGCGCACCAACCGGTCGTGCTCGGCGCGGTGGCCCAGCAGTTGTATCAGGCGATGAGCCTGCGTGGAGAAGGGGGCAAGGACTTCTCGGCGATCATCAACAGCTATCGCAAACCCCAATAAGCGTTTGTGGCGAGGGAGCAAGCTCCCTCGCCACAGGATTCATGCATGCCTCTTTACCGAGAGACCACGTCGGGTGGTCTCTCGGTTTTTTGCATCAGGCAAACACGAAATACTTACGCACGGTTTCAACCACTTCCCACGTGCCTTTCATGCCCGGTTCGATGACGAAGATGTCACCGGCGCGCAGGTGGATCGGCGCCATGCCTTCCGGGGTGATGATGCAGTAGCCTTCCTGGAAGTGGCAGTATTCCCACTTCACGTATTCCACATACCACTTGCCCGGCGTGCAGATCCAGGTGCCCATGATCTTGCTGCCATCTTCGCTGGTGTACGCGTTGAGGTTGACGGTGTGCGGATCGCCTTCGAGCTTTTCCCATTTGCAGGCGTCGAGCACGGGCAACGGGTGAGTGTCGCGAAGAACGGTAATCGGTGCGGTCATGTGGACTCCGGGCCTTGGAATATAGAAAGTGGTACTGAAGAACTGAAGTCGCACCCTATAGCGCCCATGCTCCGCTCAGTTGTCTGTATTCGACATCGAGCTGTCCAGAAACGCGCGCTACCCTCAAAGACTTTCCAGCGGACAATCGATTCGGGCCTGCAGGAAGGTGCTCTCGAACTCGACCAATTGCTCGTGTTGGTGCCTGAGTGCAGCGATCTTCTCGCTGATTTCACGCTTCTTGGCATCGATGGCCTGCTGCGCCAATGACCAGGGCATCGCCCGGCCTTGATGCCCGGTAAAGATCGCCTGTAATTCCTTGAGCCTGAAACCCAATTGTTGAGCGCACTTGATGAGGATCAGCAGGTCGACGCTTTGTTGGTCGTAGACACGGTATCTGCCTTGCCGCTGAGCGGCAGGCAGCAAGCCGATCGACTCGTAATGACGGATGCTCTTGATTGTCGTCCCGGAGCGTTGTGCGGCTTGGCCGATGTACATGAAAAGTCCCTTTTTGCGGTGGTAACACCCGGCGCATTATCGGCACACTCAGTGGCTGGCGATAGCCTGGGCTTGCCGTAACCAGGCCTCACGCTGACTCTCGCTTGCACCGAGAATCGGGCCGAACGTGAGTGTGCGCCGGGGTTCGATGCCGCAGAAGGCGAGGGTGGTTTTACGTATCTGGTGCAGCCCGGGCATGCGGTAGATCCAGCGGTAATACCAGGGTGGTGTGTCCATGGTCACCAGTAAATGTGCGCTGCGACCGCGCAGGAGTTTGTCGGGGAAGGCTTTGCCTTCGCGGTACTTGAAGGCGAAACCCGGCAGGAACACCCGATCGAAAAAGCCCTTGAGCAACGCCGGTACGCCGCCCCACCAGATCGGGTAGACCAGGGTTAGGTGCTCAGCCCACAGAATGTCCGCCTGAGCGCGGCGCAGGTCGGCTTCCAGTGGCTGAACCTGTTGATACCCTTCACGCAGTACCGGATCAAAATCCAGTTTGCCCAGAAATAACTGGCGCACCTCATGCCCGGCACGCAACGCCGATTGTGCGTAGCGTTCGGCCAGTGCGCCGCAGAAACTGTTGCTCGAAGGATGACCGAGAATTACCAGAATTCGTTTGCTCATCGTAGCGGTCCCTGAAGATGAAACCTCAAGGGTAAAGTCTGCCCCTCAGGGGAGAGTCAAGGCGTTCAGCAAGGCCTGGGCATAACGGGGCTGTACGGTGAAGTCCCGGGCGCACAGCAATAGTTTGCGGCGAGCCCACGGCTCTTCCAGTGCGACGTTTTTGAACGGCGTTTCAGCCGGCCAGCGTTCCACCGCCGCCAAGGGCACGATCGCCAGCCCGGCCCCCCGGGCAACCATGCGCATCACGCCCTCGAAACCATCGGCGCGGATGCGGACCTGCATCCGCAAGCCGCTGTGCAGGGCCTGTTCTTCCAGGTAAATGGCCAAGGCACTGTTGGCGTTCAGGCCGACGTAATCGTGGTGCAAAGTGGCGCTGAAGCTGAATGGTCCGGTGTTGGCCAAGGGGTGATCAAGTGGCAGGATCAACACCAGCGGATCGTCACGGAAATAGCGGGTTTGCAGGCCGTCGGTATCCACGGCGTCGGACACGATCCCCAGGTCTGCCGCGCCCTGGCGCAAGGCGTGGGTGATGCGTGTGCTGGGCAGTTCCTGCAGGTCGATGTCGAGGTTCGGATGGTCGCGCAAAAAGTCCGCCAGCAATTCCGGCAGGTACTCGGTGATCGCTGTGGTATTGCACAGCAACCGCACCTGGCCTTTGACGCCTTTGGCGTATTCGATCAGGTCCTGCTGCATGCGCTCGGCCTGTTGCAGAAGAACTCTGGCGTGCTGCGCCAGGGCCTTGCCGGCCGGAGTGGGGCTGACACCGCGGCGACCTCGCTCAAGAAACTCGATGCCCAGTGAGGCTTCCATCGCGCGGACTCGTGCACTCGCCGCCGCCAGCGACAAATGGCTGCGGGCGGCACCGGCGGTGATGTTGCCGGTGTCGAGGATATTCAAGTAGAGGCGCAGGTCGGTGAGGTCGAAGTGCATACAGAATCCCGGATCGTTCCCACGCTCTGCGTGGGAATGCCTCGCTGGACGCTCTGCGTCCGCTTCGGCAAGTGACGCGGAGCGTCACGGGCTGCATTCCCACGCAGAGCGTGGGAACGATCATTGCCTCTTGGTAAGCAAGAGGCAGCCTCAGTATATGGCAGATTTTCAAGGCGCCCTTCAGGGACCACGATAGCCCCATGAATACACTTGCCGCGTTTTATCAAAATCTGGGCTTGGCCCTGTCTTTATTGGTTATCGCCACCTTCCTGCTGGCCGGGATGATCAAAGGCGTGATCGGCCTCGGCCTGCCGACCATTGCCATGGGCCTGCTCGGCCTGGCTATGGCGCCGTCGCAGGCTGCGGCGTTGTTGATCATTCCCGCGACGCTGACCAACGTCTGGCAACTGGCATTCGGCGGTCATTTGCGCGGGTTGCTCAACCGGTTATGGCCGATGCTGCTGGCGATTTTCATTGGCACTGGTGCTGGCACAGTGTGGATCGGCATGGCCGGTGGACATTGGGTGGTACGGGGGCTGGGGGCGGCGCTGTTGATTTACGCCTTGAGCGGGTTGTTCCTGCCGACCTTGCGCGTCGGCGGTCGCACCGAGCGTTGGCTCGGTCCGCTCTGCGGTGTGCTGACGGGCGTCATCACCTCGGCCACCGGCGTCTTCGTGATTCCGGCGGTGCCTTATCTGCAAGCGCTGGGCTTGAACAAGGATGAACTGGTACAGGCGCTAGGCCTGTCGTTCACTGTCTCGACTCTCGCGTTGGCCGCCGGCCTGTTATGGCGCGGCGCCCTCGGCGGTGGCGAGTTGAGCGCGTCGCTGCTGGCGCTGATCCCGGCGGTGCTCGGCATGTTGCTGGGGCAATGGCTGCGCCAGCGGATCAGCGCCGTGTTGTTCAAGCGCGTGTTCTTCATCGGCCTCGGCGTGCTCGGCGGCCACTTGCTGATCAGCGGCTAGCGGATGATGTGCTGAGCATCTCGATTGGGCGGATATCGAAATCCTGCTCCAGATATTCCATGCGCATGTCGAGGAACTGCTTCATATGGGGCAGGTTCGAGTGCACGTCCAGATGGGCCTGGGATTGCCAGATCTCGTAGAAGATAAACAGCGTCGGGTCCTGCTTGTCGCGCAGCATGTGGTACTCGATGCAACCGGGTTCGGCGCGACTCGGTTCGACATAGGCACGGAAGAACGCTTCGAAGGCCTCGGCTTTTTCCGGGCGGGTCTTGGCGTGCAGGATGAAGCCTTGCAGCTCGCTCATCAGAATCTCCTAAACAGTCAGAATCGGCGCAAGTTTATGGCAACAATCGCTTGTTGATTCGTGCGTATAGGTCAAATGAATTTTGCGGATGGAGCGCTTATTCCGCGCGAGGCTGATCGTTAGGCTGCCGCCATCGATTCCAACCTTGCGAGATTTCTCATGAAAAAAGTCCTGTTGCTCAATGGCGGCAAAAAATTTGCCCACTCCGATGGTCGCTACAACACGACGCTGCACGAAGCAGCGTTGAGCGTGCTGGATCGCGGTGGTGTGGATGTGAGAACCACGTTCATCGACGAGGGCTACGACGTCGCCGAGGAAGTCGCCAAATTCCTCTGGGCCGATGTGATCATTTATCAGATGCCAGGCTGGTGGATGGGCGCGCCCTGGACGGTCAAGAAGTACGTCGATGAAGTCTTCACAGCGGGCCACGGCAGCCTCTACGCCAGCGACGGTCGCACACGCTCCGACGCGTCGCAGAAGTACGGCAGCGGCGGCTTGTTGCACGGTAAAAAGTACATGCTGTCGGTGACCTGGAACGCACCGCAGCAAGCCTTCGACGACTCGACCGACTTCTTCGAAGCCAAGGGCGTGGACGCGGTGTACCTGCCGTTCCACAAGGCCAACACCTTCCTCGGCATGACCGGTTTGCCGACCTTTTTGTGCGTCGATGTGATGAAGCGCCCGAATATCGAAGCGGATGTGGCGCGTTATGAGCAGCACTTGACCGAGGTGTTTGGCCTTAAGGCATGACGCTCGGCTACTATCGAAAGTCTGAACCTATGGCGAGGGAGCTTGTGTGGCGAGGGGGCTTGCCCCCGTTCGGCGGCGAAGCCGTCGTAATATTGGTAATCGCGGACTGCCTGAGTCAACGCGTTTGCAGGTTTTAGGTCCGCTTTGCGCCCCAACGGGGGCAAGCCCCCTCGCCACACAAGCCCCTCCACAGTAGAACGGTGCAGGACTATCGATAAGGGACACACGTGAAAGCCAGATCCGATGAGTTGCAGATTTTCGTCTGCGTGATTGAGTGCGGGTCGATTTCGGCTGCGGCTGAGCAAGTCGGGCAAACGCCGTCGGCGGTCAGCCGCACGCTGTCGCGGCTGGAGGCCAAGCTCGATACCACGCTGATCAATCGCACCACACGGCGCATGGACCTGACCGAAGAGGGCAAATATTTCTTCGAGCACGCCAAGCTGATTCTCGATCAGATGGACGAGCTCGAAGAGCGCCTGTCCTCACGCCAGCAAACCCCGTCCGGGCGACTGCGGATCAACGCCGCGTCGCCGTTCATGCTGCACGCCATCGTGCCGTACATCGATGAGTTCCGCCGTCTCTACCCGGACATCCAGCTCGAACTCAACAGCAACGATTTGATCATCGACCTGCTCGAACAAAGCACCGACATCGCCATCCGCATCGGCACGCTGGCAGACTCGACCCTGCACGCCCGCTCCCTGGGTTGCAGCCCGCTGCACATCGTTGCAAGCACAGCGTATCTGGAACAACACGGCGTACCGAGCGCTGTCGAGGATTTGAGCGAGCACACGCTGCTGGGCTTTACCCATAACGAAGGTCTCAACCAATGGCCACTGCGCTATGTCCATGGTGACCGCTGGCCGATTCAAGCGTCGATCAGTGCGTCGAGTGGCGAGACGATCAGGCACCTGGCGCTGGCCGGTCAAGGCATTGCCTGCCTGTCGCACTTCATGACCATCGACGACATCCGCGCCGGTCGCTTGCAGGTGCTGCTGGCGGAGTTCAACAGCGGTTATCGCCAACCCATCAACGCGGTGTACTACCGCAACTCGCAACTGGCCCTACGGATCCAGTGCTTTCTGGACTTTATCCAGGGCAAATTGGCGGCTTATGCGATTGCCGATTTCAGGGGCTGATTCGCAGACCGCGTGATCGTTCATTGCGAGCAGGCCGCCCATTCACTGGCCCGCCCGCCGTCAATTCCGTAACATCCGCGTCCCTCTTTTCCCGCCTGTATTTTTAGGTAAGCCATGAAACCCAAACGTCTGCGCGCCGATGTCCTGGCCGGACTCACCACCTCTTTCGCCCTGCTCCCCGAATGTATCGCTTTCGCGCTGGTGGCCCACCTCAATCCATTGATGGGGCTTTACGGCGCTTTCATCATCTGCACCCTGACTGCGCTCTTCGGCGGACGGCCAGGGATGGTGTCTGGTGCCGCCGGCTCGATGGCGGTGGTGATCGTCGCGCTGGTGGTGCAGCACGGTGTCCAGTACTTGCTGGCAACGGTGCTGCTGGGCGGGCTGATCATGCTGGCGTTTGGTCTGTTGAGGCTGGGCAAGTTGGTGCGCATGGTGCCGCACCCGGTGATGCTTGGCTTCGTCAACGGTCTGGCGATTGTCATTGCGCTGGCCCAGTTGGAGCACTTCAAGAGCGGTGAGGCCTGGTTGAGTGGTGCGCCGCTGTACATGATGATCGGGCTGGTGGTGCTGACGATGGCGATCGTCTACCTGATGCCGCGCCTGACGCGGGCCGTGCCGCCGGCGCTGGTGGCGATTCTGGGCGTTGGGCTGGCGGTTTACCTGCTCGGCCTGCCGACCCGTACCCTGGGCGACATGGCGCACATTGCCGGTGGCTTGCCGGGTTTTGCGCTGCCAGACATCCCCTGGAGCCCGGAAACCCTGCGCATCATCGTCCCTTACGCGATATTGATGGCGGTGGTCGGCTTGCTGGAAACCCTGCTGACCCTGAACCTCACCGACGAGATCACCGAGAGTCGCGGTTATCCGGATCGCGAGTGCGTGGCATTGGGCGCTGCCAACGTGGTCTCTGGTGTGTTCGGCGGCATGGGCGGCTGCGCGATGATCGGGCAAACCGTGATCAACCTCAGCTCCGGCGGTCGCGGTCGGCTGTCCGGTGCGGTGGCCGGGGGGATGATCCTGCTGTTTGTGCTGTTCCTTTCGCCGCTGATCGAGCGCATCCCGCTGGCCGCACTGGTCGGGGTGATGTTCGTGGTGTCGCAGCAGACGTTCGCCTGGGCTTCGCTGCGGGTGCTGAACAAGGTGCCGCTGAACGATGTCTTGGTGATCATCGCGGTCACGGTGATTACGGTGTTCACCGATCTGGCCATCGCCGTGTTGTGCGGGATCATCATTGCGGCGCTCAACTTTGCCTGGCAACACGCTCGCGAGCTGTATGCCGACAGTCACGTTGAAGCCGACGGCAGCAAGCTCTACCTCCTGCACGGCACGTTGTTCTTCGCCTCGACGACGCCTTTTCTCAACCAGTTCGATCCCGCCAATGATCCGTCCGTGGTCACCGTCGACTGTCGCCACCTGAGATTTGTCGACTACTCGGCCATCGCCGCGCTGAAGACATTGCGCGAGCGCTACACCAAGGCTGGCAAGCAGCTACGCGTACTGCACCTGTCCGAACGCTGCAAGAAACTGCTCAAACGCGCCAGCGAGCATCACGACTGACGCGCGATCGTCTCAAGAGCGGACGCTGATCGTTGATCAGCGTAGGGGGATGAAAGTTCCACTATCCGATTTTCATAACCCGCGATCTCCCATACCTCTGCACGACATCCCTTACCCCTCCACGAAAATTACTTTCACTTAGTTTGAAAGTATCTCGTCGAAATGATTTATGAGTTTCACAACCCATTCGACGTGACCCTTTCGAGGAGTACCGCATGACGCTTTCCTTCGGCTATTGGCTGTTGGTTTACGCCGCCATCGCCATCATTGCGCTGATCGTTCTGATCGCCCGTTACCGGATCAATCCCTTCATTGTGATCACCCTGGTGTCTATCGGCCTGGCGCTGTTGGCGGGGATGCCGCCGTCGGGTGTGGTGGGGGCGTATGAGGCCGGGGTTGGCAAGACGCTGGGGCACATTGCGCTGGTGGTGGCGCTGGGCACGATGCTCGGCAAGATGATGGCCGAGTCCGGCGGTGCGGAGCAGGTGGCGCGCACCTTGATCGACCGTTTCGGTGAGAAAAATGCCCACTGGGCGATGGTGTGTATCGCCTTTCTTGTAGGGCTGCCGCTGTTCTTCGAGGTCGGATTTGTCTTGCTGGTGCCGATCGCATTCACCGTGGCGCGGCGGGTGGGCGTGTCGATTCTGATGGTTGGTTTGCCGATGGTTGCGGGGCTTTCGGTGGTCCACGCGCTGGTACCGCCGCACCCGGCGGCGATGCTGGCGGTGCAGGTTTATCAGGCGTCGGTGGGGCAGACCTTGCTCTACGCGATTCTGATCGGTATTCCGACCGCGATCATCGCCGGTCCCCTGTACGCCAAATTCATCGTGCCGCGCATTCAACTGCCGGCCGATAACCCCCTGGAACGCCAGTTCCTGGAGCGTGAGCCGCGCGATAGCCTGCCGGGTTTTGGTGTCACCATGGCCACCATTCTGTTGCCGGTGGCGCTGATGTTGATCGGCGGCTGGGCCAACCTGATCTCCACGCCGGGTAGCGGTTTCAATCAGTTCCTGCTGTTCATCGGCAACTCGGTGATCGCCTTGCTGCTGGCGACCTTGCTGAGTTTCTGGACCCTCGGCCTGGCCCAGGGCTTCAATCGCGAGTCGATCCTCAAGTTCACCAATGAATGCCTGGCGCCGACCGCCAGCATCACCTTGCTGGTTGGTGCCGGTGGTGGCTTGAATCGGATTCTGGTGGACGCTGGCGTCACCAATCAGATCGTCAGCCTGGCCGATGAATTCCAGTTGTCGCCGCTGTTGATGGGTTGGCTGTTCGCCGCGTTGATGCGCATCGCCACCGGTTCCGCCACCGTGGCCATGACCACCGCTTCGGGGATTGTCGCGCCGGTGGCCATTGGTCTGGGTTATCCGCATCCGGAGTTGTTGGTGCTGGCGACGGGGGCGGGGTCGGTTATCTTTTCCCACGTCAACGACGGCGGCTTCTGGTTGATCAAGGAATACTTCAACATGACCGTCACCCAGACCTTCAAGACCTGGACAGTGCTCGAGACGCTGATCTCGGTGGTCGCCTTCGGCCTGACCGTTGGCCTTTCTCACCTGCTTTAGTCGGAGCCATCCGCCATGGACATCCTCTATCAGATCCGCGCTCGTCAGGAATCCTTCAGCGCCGGCGAAGGACGTATCGCTCGGCTGATGCTCGACGACGTAGGATTTGCCGCGTCCGCCAGCCTCGATGAGTTGGCGCAGCGGGCGGAAGTCAGCACCGCCACGCTGTCGCGATTCGCCCGCACGGTCGGTTGCCGCGACCTGCGGGATTTGCGCCTGCAACTGGCCCAGGCCAGCGGCGTCGGCAGCCGCTTTCTCGACCCGGCGGGCACGCCCGAACAGTCGGCGTTCTACGGGCAGATCGTTGGCGATATCGAGTCGACTTTGCGCCAGCACCTGGCGGCGTTCGATGAGTCGCGCTTCGCCGATGCGGTGAAATTGCTGGGCAAGGCGCGGATGATTCACGCCTTCGGCATGGGCGGCTGCTCGACCCTGTGCAGCGATGAACTGCAAGTGCGCCTGGTGCGCCTCGGCTACCCGATTGCGGTGTGCCACGACCCGGTGATGATGCGCGTCACCGCCGCCAGCCTCGGCGCCGAACACGCGCTCATCGCCTGCTCGCTAACCGGTATCACGCCCGAACTGCTCGAAGCAGTGGAGCTGGCGCGCAGCTACGGCGCACGAATTCTCGCCATCACCCGTGCCGACTCGCCATTGGCGCAACTGGCCGATGTGCTGTTGCCGCTGCAAAGCGCCGAGACCTCGTTTATCTACAAACCCACGGCGGCGCGCTACGGCATGTTGCTGGCCATCGACGTGCTCGCCACCGAGCTGGCGCTGGCCAGTCCTGAAGACAATCAAGAACGTCTGCGGCGGATCAAACTGGCCCTGGACGACTACCGCGGCGGCGACGATCGCTTGCCGCTGGGAGACTGACATGATGTACGACACGCTGATCCGCAATGCGCTGATTATCGATGGCAGCAACACCCCCGGTTACCCCGCTGACGTGGCGATTCTGAATGGCCGCATCGAGCGAATCGGCGATTTGCACGACGCTCGCGCCATCGAAGAAATCGAGGCCGCTGGCCGAGTGTTGGCGCCGGGTTTCATCGATGTGCATACCCACGACGATACGGTGGTGATTCGCCAGCCGCAGATGCTGCCAAAACTCAGCCAGGGCGTGACCACGGTGATCGTCGGCAATTGCGGGATCAGCGCATCGCCGGTGAGTTTGCGCGGTGATCCGCCGGACCCGATGAACTTGCTCGGCACCACCGCTGCGTTTGTGTATCCGCGCTTCAGCGACTATCGCGCCGCCGTCGAAGCGGCCAATACCACGCTGAACGTGGCCGCGCTGGTGGGGCACACCGCGTTGCGCAGCAATCACCTGGATGATCTGTATCGCACCGCGACCGCCGATGAAATCAGCGCGATGCGCGAGCAATTGCGCGACAGCCTTGAAGCCGGTGCCTTAGGTTTATCCACAGGCCTGGCCTACGCCAGCGCCTTCTCGGCTTCCACCGAAGAGGTGATGCAACTGACCGAAGAGTTGACGGCATTCGGCGCGGTTTACACCACGCATTTACGCAGTGAATTCGAACCGGTGCTGGAGGCCATGGACGAGGCGTTCCGCATCGGACGTCACGCACAGTCGCCGGTGATCATTTCCCACCTCAAATGTGCCGGCGCCGGTAACTGGGGCCGTAGTCCGCAACTGCTGGCCTCGCTTGAGGAGGCTGCGAAATCTCATCCGGTAGCTTGCGATTGTTATCCCTACGCGGCGAGTTCTTCGACGCTGGACCTCAAGCAAGTCACCGACGCCCATCGCATCACCATCACCTGGTCCACGCCGCACCCGGAAATGGGGGGGCGGGATCTGATGGACATTGCTGCCGAGTGGGGCACTGCGCTGCTCGAAGCCGCCCGCCGACTGCAACCGGCGGGGGCGGTGTATTACGGCATGGACGAGGCCGATGTACGAAGCATCCTCGCGCATCCGCTGTCGATGATCGGCTCCGACGGTTTGCCGGAAGACCCGTTTCCGCATCCACGCTTGTGGGGCGCGTTCCCACGAGTGCTCGGACATTTCAGTCGCGACGTCGGCCTGTTTCCGCTGCACACCGCCGTGCACAAGATGACCGGGTTGTCGGCTGCACGCTTTGGCTTGAAGGAACGTGGCGAGATTCGTGAAGGGCATTGGGCGGATCTGGTGTTGTTCGATCCTGCGACGATTCGCGATGTGGCCGACTTCAACGATCCACAACGGGCGGCGCAAGGGATTGATGGAGTGTGGATCAACGGAGTCTTGAGTTATCGCGACGGGCAGGCGAACGGCAGAAGGGAAGGGCGATTTCTGGCGCGGGAGGGGGATTTGCGTAAAGGGTTTCATTGATCGCGCCTTCGTAGACGCTGCCAAAGGTTCGGGCCGCGTTCGGACGATCTTTTGATCCAGGTCTCATGGTGGCACATTGCAGTTAAAGAAAGCCGTCGCCAAGCCGAAGCGCTGACATCCAGCCCAGCCACACTGGGCTCATTCAGTCAGGGAGTTACCCCCATGAGTTTCGGCAAAACCACCCCGATCCTGCGGATTTTCGATGAAACCAAGGCTTTGGAGTTCTACGTCGAGTTTCTGGGGTTCAAGATTGATTGGCAGCACCGCTTCGAGGCGAACCTCCCGCTGTACCTGCAAATCTCCCGTGGCGAATGCGTACTGCATCTTTCCGAACACCATGGCGACGCGACACCGGGCTCAGCCCTGCGCATCGAGACCGATGAGCTGGAGGCTTTCCAGCAGCAATTGCTGGCCAAGGAATATAAGTTTGCGCACCCACAAATCCAAGCGATGCCGTGGGCCAGTCAGGACATGACCGTGGCCGATCCGTTTGGCAATCGGTTGGTGTTTACCAATGCGATTAGTGTTTGAGGCAGCAGGAAAAAGCTTAACCCGTGATAGTGTCGTCCGATCAATTCAGCGAGCACAGAGGGCGCTTATGGCCAGCCTTACCATTGGCAATCTTGACCCGCAGATTTATGAGCAATTGCGCAACAACGCGCGCAGCAATGGCAGGTCCATGGAGGAAGAGGCTCGCTTGATTCTGAGGCGCGCTCTCGATCAGATGGATGGTGCTCATGGATTGGGGACACGAATCAACAACCGATTCAAAACTAGTGGCGGGATCGTGTTGGATCTGCCACATCGCAAGAGTGGGCAGTGAATGCGAAGCAAGGGCTAACCCGAAATAACTTGTGTCTGTTCAAAAGCATTCGCGGGCAAGCCCGCTCCCACAGGTTCAGTGAGTAACCTGTAGGAGCGAGGCTTGCCCGCGAATGGATCTTTCATTCACCGCAAAGTGAATATCAAACCCGGAAGTGACTCACCATCATCTGCAACTGATTGCCCAACCGCGCCAGCTCGACACTGGACGCAGCGGTTTCGTCGCTGGCGGTGGCGGTCTGTTCGGACACGTCGCGTACGTTGATGATGCTGCGGCTGATCTCCTCGGCCACGGCGCTTTGTTGCTCGGCGGCGGCAGCGATCTGCTGGTTCATTGACTGAATGTTGGACACCGTGCGGGTGATGTTTTCCAGTGATACGCCGGCCTTGCGAGTCAGCGCCACGCTGCTGTCGGTCAGGGTACGGCTGTTGTTCATCACCGCCGCCACTTGTTGAGTGCCGTTCTGCAAGCCGGCCACCAGGCCTTCGATTTCCTCGGTGGATTTTTGCGTGCGCTGGGCCAGGCCACGAACTTCGTCAGCCACCACCGCAAAACCACGACCGGCCTCACCGGCACGGGCCGCTTCGATGGCAGCGTTGAGGGCCAGCAGATTGGTCTGCTCGGCCACGGCTTTGATCACATCCATGACGCTGCCGATCTTGTCGCTTTCCTGCTGCAGTACGCTCATCGCTTCAGTGGAACGCACCACTTCGCTGGCCAGGCGCTCGATCTGGGCGATGGCTTCGTTGACCACTTTGTCACCTTCGCGAGCTTCACCGTCAGCGGCGGCTGCGGCTTGGGAGGCTTCTTCGGCGTTGCGCGCGACTTCCTGCACGGTGGCTGTCATTTCGTGCATGGCGGTGGCGACCTGATCGGTTTCCACTTTTTGGCTGTTCACACCGGCGCTGGTCTGTTCGGTCACGGCCGACAGTTCTTCGGCGGCGCTGGCGATCTGAGTGACGCCGTCACGGATGCCACTGATCAAGTCCCGCAGGGTCACGCCCATGCGCGCAATGCCTTGCTGCAACACGCCGAGTTCGTCGCGGCGGGTGACTTTGATGTCTTGAGACAAGTCACCACCGGCGATGCGTTCGACCACTTTAAGGGTATCGCGCAACGGACCGGTGATCTGACGGGTGATGACCACGGCGGCGATGATGCCCACCAGCAACGCCAGCAAGGTGCTGATCAATTGCAGTGTGCGGGCCTGGGCGCTTTCGGCATCACGGCGGTCGAGCTGGAATTGATACAGCTTATCGCTCAGGGTCACGATGGCGGCGCCCTGATCGGTCATTTCCTTGCGCGCCTGCACCGCATCGCTGTTGGCGGCCTTATAGGCTTGCAAGGCACTGCGGTAGTTGCTTAGGGCGGTTTCCAACTGACGCAGCGCGTCTTGTTGGGTTTCGGCGAAATGTGTGTTCAGTGATTTCAGGCTGGCAATGGCCGCATCCAGTTGGGAAACGGCCTTTTGCTCGGTCTCGGCATTGGTGTTGGCGGTGTAGCCGCGCACTTCATAGCGGGCAAGAATGAACGCTTCCTTGGCGGCGGTGATGGCCAGGAACTGTTCGAAGCGCTGATCGCTCAAGGGCATTTGCTGCACACGGATATTGATCGCATCGATCAGCTTGCTAGCGGTTTCGGCGTTGGCTGCCATGGCTTCGCGGGCACTGTTGCCGGTGCGGTAGGCGCTGCGCATTTTGTTCAGCGACGTCTGATAATCGGCGATGGTCGCGGCCTGCTCTTTGAGCATTTTGACGTTTTCAGGGTTTTTGAAGCTGCCCAGCAGGGCGGTTTGCTGAGCAACAAAACCGTCCAGGGTGGTTTGCACAGTCTGTGCGGCGGTTTCGTCGCCGTTGGTCAGCATGTATTGCAGGCGAACCACGCGCAGCTTGGTCAGGCCGGCATTGAGCTGAGTGATGTCGCTCATCCAGTTGCTGCGGTCAATCAACCCGCCCAGGCTGGTCCAGCCGGTCAGGGCGAGGATGCAGGTCAGTGCCAGGACCAGGCCGAATCCCAGGCCCAGTTTCAGGTTCACGCTGATGTTGCCGAACCAGCTATTCATCAAATTCCTCCAGGAACGTTGCGCTTTTGATCGTCGGTTGGCTGGAAGATTTTTGTTTTTGGGAGCCAGCAAGGTGTGTAGCAGGTATGTATCGGCCGCAATCCCGGGAGCTGAAAGGATTTTGTCGGATGGATTCTGTAACAAGATTTTTACGCAGGTCTTAAGCTTTTTTTCACATGGGTTTCACCAGCAGCCGACGCGAGACTCTCTACTCTGGTGGCTTTGTATGATTGTGATGCATGCCGGCGAGGCGGCTAACCGTGGAATTGAGACTGAGTCTGTTCGGGATAAAACGCTCGATCGATCTAAGCCGTTTGGCCCGTTATCGAAACGCCGCGGTCATCGTGGCCTCGCTGCTGCTGGTGATTCCGCTGACCGTGTGGCTGTTGCGGCCTGCGGCTGTGCCCGATCTGGCCCATGGCAATGTGGCGGGTGCCCGTGCGCTGGCTGCGGGTTGGGCCAAGGGCGACATGATCGTGCTGGTGCGTCACGTTGAGCGTTGCGATCACTCCACCGCCGCCTGTCTGATTGGCAATGATGGCATTACAGATCGCTCGCGCAGTGTGGCAGTGGGGGTCGGTGCGCAGTTTGAACATCTGGGCCTGAACAAGGCCGATATCTACAACAGTCCGGTCATCCGTGCGGCACAGACCTCCAGTTATATGTTCAACAAGGTCGGCGTCGGCGAAGACTGGCTGATCAACTGCCGGGGCAGCATGTTACGTGATGCCCTGGCGCACAAAGTGGCCGGGCGCAACCTGATTCTGGTGACCCACAGTGAGTGCATGGCGGAACTCGAAAAAGAGCTCAAGCTGCCGACTGCTACTCTAGGCTACGGCGCTTCTCTGTTTATCTCCGCTGAAAAACCTCAGGAACCTCGTATGCTTGGTTCCATCGAAGCCTCTGACTGGCATTCGGTGACCACCGAATGAGCTTCTTCATCCCTCTGGATCTGGACGTACGATGCTGACTTCTTCCCGTTACCGCTTTTACTGGGTGAACTTTGGTATTCCGCTGGCCTGCGCGGTCGCGGTGTTTCTGATGTTTGACATGACCAAAATCGACATCGCTTTCAGCGATCTTTTTTATGACCCGGTTACCCAGGTGTTTCCGTTGGAGCATGTCCGTCTGTTCGAGCAGATCACCCATAAATGGGCGCGGATCATCCCGAACTGGACCGGTGAGATTGCGATCATCGGCGCCGTGCTGTCATTTCTCTGGCCGCGACTGAAGGCTGAAAAACATTCGAAGATCATCGCCTTCCTGGAAAAAATCAAAGTCGCGCCCGTGCTTCGGTTCGCCAGTAAACACCGCCGAGACTTCCTGTATATGGTGTTCGCGTTTTCCATCAGCACCGGCGTTATCCACTACCTCAAGAGCCACACCAGTGTGTATTGCCCGGTTGAAACCACTCAGTACGCCGGGAAAATCGAGCACAAGGAGTGGTACCAGAATTTTGACCTGCTGAAAGAAGCCGGTGACGGTCGCTGCTGGCCGGGTGGGCATGCGTCGGGCGGCTTCACCATGCTCGCGTTGTACTTCGTGGCTCGCCGCTACCGCTGGCGGCACGCCAAAGCGGTGATGTACGGCTCGCTGCTGCTCGGTTTTGTCTATGGCACGACACGAGTCCTGCAAGGCTGGCACTACATGTCCCACACCTTCTGGTCCGGGATCTTCGTGTGGCTGACGTGTTTGCTGACGGCGTTGGCGTTTTATGGGCGTGCGCGGCTGGAGCTGCCGTTGTTGCAGAAGGCTGCGCTACCCGTCGCTGAGCCGTTTACAGGGTCACAAAGTAGTAAGCCTGACGCCCCACCTTCATTGTCTTGATCACCTTCAAGGGCGCGGCGGGTTCATTTACACCAGACATGAGTGCCACATTAGCCGGTGAGGCGCTCAGAAACTCATGCAATTGCGCCTCGGTATCCAGGCCTTTGAGTACGCGCCGGGTGTAGAACACACTGGCGCCGCCCACCCGCTCGTTGGCCTGAAACAACGCGACCTGCTGCCCGCTGTCCTGAAATGCCTGAATCTGTTCAGTCAGCGGCAGGAAGGACAGTGTGCGATCAGCGTGAGGCAATGCCCATTGAGCCGCGGCGACATAGCTGCCGATCACCACGGCCAGTACGCCAACACCTACACCACGACGATGCCGGACAATCAGCCCAGGCAAGGTCGACGCACCGGTGTAGGCTTGAAGCCGCTCGAACAGCACTCTCGCATACTCCGCGGCAATCACCGCCGCCGCCGGCGTCATGGACATCATGTACACCGTGCGTTTGCTCGACGCCAGGGTCAGCATGACGAACTGCGCCAGCAGCCACACCGTGAAAAACAACAGGTAACGATTGGCCATCAGGCTTTTGCGAAAGTGCCACAGCCCCAGGTACACCAGAATGTTCCAGGGCGCGAAGGCCTCCGGCAGCTTGGCCAGGTAGTAGTAGAACGGTTCGTAATGGCCGGCCTCGACGAAGGAGCCGCTGAAGCGCCCGACGCTATTGGTCAGCAACACTTCCCCCACGGCATGCACGCCATCGCGCTGATACAGCACCGCGAGCCAGATCATCAGCGGCACCAATCCCAACAGTGTCAACAGGCCGGGGCGCAGCCAGTCCGAGGGCTTCAGGCGCTTGTCCATCAAGGTTTCGGCCAGCAGATACGCGAAGATCACCACCCCCGGCATCGCCAGCCCCAGCACGCCTTTGCTCAAGGTCGCGATAGCGATTCCTGAAGCAAACAGCAGGGCATTGCCGACGGTCGAGTGCCGTTGACCATGAAAAAACGCCAGCAGCGCCATACTCACGCCGAAGGCCAGCAATGCGTCTTCGCCGACGCTGCGCGTATTACTCCAATAACTGGCCATGGTCGCCAGCAAAATCCCCGCCGTCCAGGCAACAACCTTGGGCCGGTTGAATCGCCGCAGCATCGTGTACAACAGCATCACACTGAACAGCCCGGCAAACGCGGACGTCAGTCGCACCGCCCACGGCGTACCACCGAATGCGCGAATCGCCCCGGCGTCGAGCCACAAGCTCAAGGGCGGTTTTTCAAGAAACGGCTCGCCGAACAAATGCGGGGTCACCCAGTCGTTATCCAGGTGCATCTCCATGGCAATTCCGGCGACCCGGGCCTCCGTGGAACCTTGTAATTGGTGATTGCTTAGCGCGAAGAAAAACAGCAGAGCGGCGAGTAGAAACAGTGAAGAGACGGGACGTGACATGAGTTTCTGGCTAACCGAGCAGGGACCGGGAACCCAAGCATACGAGTTGAATGCTTAACGAAACATGAACGGCCAGCGAGAGGTGACGGGTGACGTTGGGGCAGCACTAACGGGGGCGATCTGAGTAGCAGCGTCCTTCCAGGCGCTGTTATTGTCTGACGTCATGGAGTTGGTAGCTAAGGATGATGCAATGGAGCTTGCGCTGACGGTTGGCACTCACACATTGAGATTGAGCGCCCCCGACCCCGAATGGTGTAAAGCGTTGCAGCATGCGCTGAACGCCAGTTTTACAGTCCACTGCGAATTTCTGCCCTGGGCCAAACCCTACACCACCGAGGACGAGGCCCGATCGTTCCTCGCGCGGGCAGTCGATGAATTCAAAAGCGAAACCGGTGAGCGGCGGCTGTTTATCGTCGACGATACCGCGCACGCGATCGTCGGCTGCATTGGCTTGAAGCCCCGGCGCCGTAACCGGTATGTGGTCGGCTACTGGGTCAATACCGAGTATTCGGGCAAGGGCTATATGCGCACGACGCTTGAAGCGTTGATCAAAAGCATGCCCGGATTCACGTTTTACCTGACCATTGCCTCGGCCAATGTGGCGAGCCAACGGCTGGCCGAAGCGGCCGGGTTTGGTTTGATCAGACGGTGTTATCAGAGGGCTTGTTTGCAGCCGCATGAGGCGCAGGATACGTATTTGTATCGGTTGAAATGATGGTGGGAGCAGTCACTGGAACCGACCGCTAACCAAATCGCAGGCAAAAAAAAGCCCGCGGGAGGGCGGGCAAACCGTAGTTTCTTGAATGAGCGAGGGGGAATGTACAGGTTGGAGGGAGGCGATGGGGTGAAGAAAAATTCATGTGGATGGATGGCTTCAGTCGCTCGTTCGTAGCTTCACCAAAGGTATGTAATGAAACTGCATTGTCTCGTATAAGTAACATTCAGCTTCAATTGTCACGCATACAGAACATCTCTACCCATTCAAAGCCCAAAAAGGCACCTGCGATATTCTCGTCAGGTGCCTTTTTGTGTTGGGGGAGCGGTAAAGACTCCATTCGATCAACGAGCGCGATCACTCAGTGAAGAACGGGAGGCTCTCCCGCGGCAACCGACGCGTTCGGATCAAGGTTATCCTTCGCTCGGTTGACCAAAAGCTCGGTCAGCATCGTCAACTGCTGAAGCGCCAGTGCCACATTGCGCTGTGGGCCTTCGAGTCGGTTGGCAAAGTCCAGCGTCATGACGTTGAGGGACGCCAGGGTTTCGCTGGCGTGAGCGAGCAGGGTGGGCATGTCGACGTCGGGGCGGACGCTGAAGATGTTCCTGTTCAGGTTGCGCCGACGGGCGCTGACGGCGCGTTCGGTGGTTTTGGGCTGTTGGGTCGGGTCGAGGGTTTCAGGCTGTGAAGTGGCTGGGTTTTTCAGTGGGATTCGGGTGATCTTTTTCATAAGGGCGTTCCATTGGTTTGGGGATCCTTACGTAATTTCGGCTTGTTAAAACCATCCGCAGGGTCGCAGCGAAGGGTGAAGACTATCTTCCAGAAATGTTGTTCGCCAGTTCATGACAGTCGCTACGGGTTGCAGGAAAATTCCCAGGACGACGTGGTTCTAATCTGTCAGAGAAATCCTTTTTCACTACTGTTGACCCTGAGCAACCGCCGTGCCGTCTCAGCCGCTCAGTGTTGGTGCCTGTGATGGATATCGGGAAAGTGCGGATGACTGTGTTTGATGGGAGCGTGGTCGTGTAAATGGCTATGAGGTTCAGTGCCGTCCCACTCAAAGGCATGTTCATGTTGATGGTGTTCATCGTGAATATGCGGATGGTCATGTGTTTGCGGATCGTGTTGGTGTTCGTGAGAATGGCTTTCGGTCAGGTGTATCCAGACGCCAACCCCCATCAGGCCTGCGGCCACCCAGAACACCCACGTCACCGCTTCGCCTAACAACAGGATCGAAATAGCGGCCCCCAGGAACGGTGCAGTCGAGAAGTACGCACCTGTGCGCGCGGTGCCAAGCCACCGCAAAGCCAAAACGAACAGCACCAGGCTAACGCCGTAGCCCAAAAAGCCTACGAGTAGCGTTGGCCCCAGTAGAGACAATTCAGGGAGATGCATTCCAAGAGCAATCCCCAAAGCGCAGTTGACGACCCCGGCGACCAATCCTTTGATGCCAGCGATGAACAATGCATCCGACGCGGAAACCTTCCGGGTAAGGTTGTTATCGATGGCCCAACAAAAACAGGCAATCACCACGGCGACCGGGCCAACCCAGCCATGGATCCCTGCGGAAGTTTGAGGCCAACCCAAGAGCACGCCACCGGCAACGATTGCGATCATTCCAGCGACGATCCGCCGGTCGGCGTTCTCCTTGAACAGCATCCAGGCAAGCAGGGCGGTTAACACCGCCTCAAGGTTTAGCAACAGCGAAGCAGTGGTAGCGGATGTGAGAGTGAGGCCGAACATTAAAGACACCGGCCCCAGCACGCCGCCGAACGCGATAGCACCAATGAGCCATGGCCATTCGGAAAGGGTTAAACCGACAGGCAGCCAGCCGTGATCACGGATCAGCCGGGTGACCGTGAGACCCAAGCCACTTCCCAGGTAAAGCAAGCCGGCGAGCAAGACGGGTGAAACGTTCAGCCCCAGGACCTTGGCAAGCGGTGTACTGGCACCAAACAGCGCTGCAGCACCCAAGGCGTATAAAACGCTTTTGTTCATCATCTGTTCCGTAGCAAAAGGCATGGTTGAGAGACACGATACTCGTCATGCATCGACAGCGCATTGAATCGAACCCACAAAAAAGGCACCTGCGATAGGCTCGTCAGGTGCCTTTTTACGTTGGGGGCGCGGCTGCCGGAATCGTTAAGACGCTGAAACCTGCCTCTGCAACCGCCGCCCAACCACATCCAGCAAATCGCAACCATCGCGCAACGAAGTCACCAACACCCGCGCCAGCTCACTGTGAACGCCTTCGCTTACGGCGAAACTCTCCAGCAATTGAGTCGCCGTGCGGATGCGGTAGGCCGCCGTTTCATGCAGCACATCCAGCGGCGCTTCGGTGTCGATCAGCAGCGACGCGATAGTGCAGTCGATGCCGGTGATCGGCATGTATCGATCCATGACAAAACCTCCATTCGATCAACGAGCGCGATCACTCAGTGGCAGACGGGTTCGACCGCCGGCATGGGCGAATCGAGATTATCCAGCGCTCGATTGATCAACATCTCGGCCAGCACGGCCAGTTGCTGCATCGCCAACGCCACATTGCGATGCGAGCCTTCGAGATGGTCGGCCAGGTCGGTGGTCATGACGTTCAAGGAGGCCAGGGTTTCGCTGGCGTGACCGAGCAGGGTGGGGGTGTCGACGTCGGGGAGGATGGTGAACACATGGCTCACGGGGTCGGGGTGTTTCGGGTTGCGCAAGCGGGCGCTGACGGCGCGTTGGGTGGCTTGGGAGAGTTGGGTCAGGTCGAGGTCTTCCGACTCTGAAAGGGTTGGGTTTTCAAGTGGGTTGGTCTTTTTCATGGAGGAACTCCGAAAGGTTAGGGATCCCTACGCTTTTCGGCCTGTCAAAACCGTCCGCCGGGTTGCAGCGAAGACGGAAGGTTATCTTCTCGGATCGTTACTCGCCAGTTCATGAGGTTCGCCACAACTTGAGGGAAATTTCCTAGGACGGGGCGGATGCCAGCCAGAATTTTTTTGGAAGGAGGTTCTGGATTTGTCGTGGCGTTTGGGGGGGCGACGCTGGGCTGGCTGCCGATGGGTGCCTGGACGCCAACTCCCAGATGCAACAAAGCCCGCACTTGGCGGGCTTTGTCGTTTTCGGATTGGTGGAGCCGGGGGGAATTGAACCCCCGTCCGCCAGTACTCCGCTGTCGGTACTACATGCGTAGCCGTGTCTATTAAGTTAACCCTCAGCGACCCGACGGGCAGGGTGCTTTGGGCGAGTTGTGTAAGTTTTAGCCGCTTCGTCCACAACGTACTGCACGGCGATTCTGTTCTATATGACAATCACTTTGGGTTTACAGACATCCCCTGATGATTGCTGGACCCGAAGGTACCAGAAGCTCAGGATCTAAAGCTGCTTACGCAGCGAGAGAGAATTCCTGGCCGTAGGTTTCGTCATTGGCAACTATAAGTAGTTGCAACAGTGGATTTACGACTTCTGTTACCAAGTCGGCATGCACCTAAAGTTTCGCAACCGGCGTCGAATCCAAAGCGGCCCCGAACCTGCTGTGCATAACCAGCAGGTAAGCGAAGTGTACGCCAATACGCGCGCCGAGTCGACCTTCTGTCCTTACCTGCATGTTATCTGGCCTGGCCCTAATGGCTATTCATGTGGCTTTGAATGTCCTGAAGCGCTTGCTGCGCCAGGGAAACACACTCTCTGTCGTTGTTGGAGGCGTGGGCGGCCTTGGCTTGTTCGGCTTTGGTGACGACGACACCTTTGGTGGCGGCATCCAGCGTGGCTGCGCTGGACAGCTTGCTGTTGACCTCCTGGAGCTTCATTACGCATTGATCGCTATCGTTTGAGGCGTATGCGGAGGAGGCCAGCATTGTTGCAGCGATGAGCAGTCCAGCCAGGGCGGAACGCTTCATGGGTATCTCCTGGAACGGGGGTGGGGATTGGGCCACGCTGATTGGGGCTTAACAAATGGACTGTGACGGCGTGCAAGGGTTCTGTTTTCGCTTGCGAGGGAGTGAAAGATTTTCCGAGAGGAGGGTGCGAAAAAGGGGCAATAACGCCTAACGCACAATCCCTGTGGGAGCGGGTTTGTGCATTATGCGTTAATGCCCCTTCTTTTTGTGCTTCGGCGTCAGACCGCTCTAGCCCGGGTCACCCGATCCACCAGATAGACCAGCCCGTGGTAGTCAATTCCACCGTGTTGTGTCAGACCAATCTCACAGGTGCGGCTGGTGGAGATCCCTTCGCTGCATTGCTGTACCGCGTCCTTCAGCGTGCGTAACGAATGCGCGTTCAATTCCGGCGTGGTGAAGCCTTTGTCGCCAGCAAAACCACAGCAGTGAATGCCTTCCGGAATGACTACGTTGTTACTGCACTTACGCGCCAGATCGATCAACGCCTGGCTTTCGCCAAGATGTTGCGTGCTGCACGTGACGTGTACCGCGATCGGTGCTTCCTGCGGGGTGAAGTCCAGTCGGTCCATCAAATGCGTACGAATGAAACGCACCGGGTCGTACAGGTCCAGTCGTGCGTCGCCCAGGTCCTGAACCAGCCTCAGCGTGCAGGGGCTGGTGTCGCAGTAGATCGGGTCGAGCCCGCCGCGGCTGGCATGCAGCAGTGCGCCGATCAGCTCCTGACGTTTGTGTTCGGCCTGTTCGGCATAGCCCTTGGACGCGAATGGCTGACCACAGCAGAGGTTGTCCTGATTGTCTGGAAAAACTACCTGGTAACCAGCCTTTTCCAGCAGGCCACGGGTTTTGTCGTACAGCGACATTTGCTCTTTATCACCTGCCGTCGGGCCCATGACCCGCGACACGCAGGCCGCGAGGTACACCACCCGAGGGCGTTTGTCCGACACGCTCGGGCTGAAGCGAATGGCCTTTTCCGGTTGTGGCATGGCGTTGGTCCATTGCGGAACCTGGCCTTTGGACAAACGGGTCAATGTTGCCGAAAGCTTCGCCAAACGTGGTGCCCCCAACAGCATCCGCGCACCGTTGGCGACGTGCAGGGTGAAGCGTGCGCCTTGCAACGCGGTGGCGAAATTACCTTCAATCCAGTTGGCGGTTTTCGTATGGGTCGCGTTACGGCCACGGAGCTTTTTCACCAGCTCGCCGGTGTTGATGCCTACAGGGCAACGTTGTGCACACAGGCCTGTGGCGGCGCAGGTATCGATGCCCTGATATTCGTAGGCCTGTTCCAGTTCGGCGGTGTCTATGCCGGCGCGCTTCTTCGCCTGGATGTCACGCCAGATCACAATGCGCTGGCGAGGGCTCAAGGTCAGGCCTTTCGACGGGCACACCGGTTCGCAGAAACCGCACTCGATGCACTTATCCACAATCTCATCGGCGGCGGGCAGCGGCTTCAGGTGTTTGAGGTGGATCTGCGGATCGTCGCTGAGCACCACGTCCGGGTTGAGGATGCCGTTGGGGTCGAGCAGGCGTTTGAGCTGCCACATCAACTGGTAGGCATCGCTGCCCCATTCCAGTTCGACGAAGGGCGCCATGTTGCGACCGGTGCCGTGTTCGGCCTTCAGCGAACCGCCGAACTCCACGGCCACCAACTGCGCCACGTCGTCCATGAACGCCTGGTAGCGTGCGATTTCTTCCGCGCTGTTGAAGCCTTGGGTGAAGACGAAGTGCAGATTGCCTTCCAGGGCGTGTCCGAAAAGGATCGCTTCGTCGTAGTGATGTTTGTCGAACAGCTCGATCAGGCGATTCACGCCGATGGCCAGTTGTTCCACCGGGAAGGTCACGTCTTCGATGATCACCGTGGTGCCGGTTTTGCGCACCGCGCCGACGGCGGGGAAGGTGTCCTTGCGGATCGCCCAGAGCCGGGCGTTTTCCACAGGGTCTTCGGTGAAGTCGACTTGTTTCTCTACCGGGAAGCCGGTCAACGACGCCATGATCTGCGCCAGTTGTTCCTGCAGTAACGTGGAAGAGGCTGCGCGGGATTCGATCAACAGGGCGCAGGCGTTAGCCGACAGTTGTTGTACGAAAGCCGGCATGCCGGGTTTGTCCTGCACTGAGCGCAGGCTGCGACGGTCCAGCAGTTCCACGGCCGACACCGGTTGGCTTTTCAGGACGGTGACGGCGTTGCAGCAGGTTTCCACGTCCGGGAACACAATCAGCGCCGACGCCTTGTTCGGGTGATCGATCACCGTGTCGTAGGTCACCGCGCTGATGAACCCCAGCGTGCCTTCGGAACCCACCAGCAAGTGGCTCAAGATATCCACAGGCTCGTCGAAGTCCACCAGGGCATTGAGTGACAGCCCGGTGGTATTTTTCAGACGGTATTTGTGGCGAATTTTCGCAGCCAATTCGGCATTGGCGCGGGTCTCGCGGCCCAACGTCGCCAGGCGCTCCAGCAATTCGGCATGACTCTTTCGGAACGCCGCAACACTGCTGGCGTCTTCGGTATCGAGTCGGCTGCCATCGGCCAGCACCAGACGAATCCCGGCCAGGGTGTGATAAGTATTTTGCGCCGTGCCGCAGCACATGCCGCTGGCATTGTTGGCGACGATGCCGCCGATTTTGCAGGCATTGATTGACGCCGGATCCGGGCCGATCTTGCGTCCGAACGGTGCCAGCCACGCATTAGCTTGGGCGCCGATTACGCCCGGTTGCAGGCGGATTTGCATGCCCTGACCACGGATCTCGCGACCGTTCCAGTTATCCCCCAGCACGATCAGTACCGAGTCACTGATGGCCTGGCCAGACAGGCTGGTGCCGGCGGCGCGGAAGGTCACCGGGACGTGGTCCCGTTGCGCCAGTTTGAGCAGCGCCACCACTTCATCTTCGGACTCGACGCGGATCACCAGTTCTGGAATCAGCCGGTAGAAACTGGCGTCGGTGCCGAAGGCCAGAGTCGATAGCGGGTCGTCGAAACGTCGTGCTTCAGGAATCAGTTGCTGCGCATCGCGCAGAAAAGCCGCTGGTAGACTCATTGGTCCTCCAGGATCAACACCACCAAGTCTTTCGGGCCGTGGGCACCGTAAGCCAGCACTTGCTCGATGTCGGCAGTCTTCGACGGGCCGGACACCAGCAAGGCGTTGGTCGGCATGCCTTGGGCCCATTCGAACTCCTGCTGCACCTGATAGAAGTTGTCGCGGATTTCACTGGCCTTGAGCAGGGCGAAATGCACCGGCGGCACCAGGCTCATCAAGCGCGGTTCTTCCCGCGTCGGCCAGAGAATCAGGCTACCGGTCGCGGCGATCGCGCCGAGGGTGGTGGTCAGGCTGGCCGGGGTGTCGTTGAACAACTCGGCTTTCCATTCCTCGACCGGGCGGTTGTAGGCTTTGAGCGCTGGCAGGCCAGGATTTTTCGCCCAATGCTCGGTGATGCGTTGCCCGTGGGGCGTCGTCGGCGCAATCAGCAGGCTCGACAATTGGCGATCCCGCAGCAACTGTGCGAGCAATTCGGGCCAGCCTTCTCTGGAGGTCAGATGGATTTCGGTGTGCACCGCTTCCATCAGTTTGCGCAGTTGCGAAATGCGTTGTTCCGGCGTGTAGGTGTAGGGCTCGGTCACCAGTTCGACATCGAAGTTGTCAGCCACCGGCGTGGTGCCCGTCAGACTGTTGCGCAACTTGGCGAGGATATTTTGCTTGGCGCTCATCAACGGTCCCCTTGTTTGGCCAGATGCTCGCGGGCCATGTCATGCAGTGAGCGGGCCGCGGGTTTCGGTGCGCTGTGGTTCTGGGTCCATGGGCCGACGTTGCTCGGTGTCAGCGCTCGCAGGCGAGTGGCGAAGAAGCCGAACAGGCGATAAAGCGTTGGCGAACTGTTGAGCCTGGCCCAGGCGTTCCAGATAAATCGTTCTTTGCGCGAATACTTGCTGCCCTGACCGCGCATCACTTGATGTGGGCTGTCCGGCGCTTTGACGTTTTCTTCCCGCAGGCGACGCAGCAATGCGGGGATCGGAATTTTTACCGGGCAGACTTCACCGCAGGCGCCGCATAACGACGAGGCACTCGGGTGGTCGGGGACTTTCGCCAGGCCGACCATGTGCGGGGTGATGATTTTTCCGATAGGCCCAGGGTAAACCTCGCCGTAGGCATGACCGCCGATTCGGGTGTAGACCGGGCAATGATTCATACAGGCGCCGCAGCGGATGCAGTTCAGGGTCTGGCGCAATTCGCTGTCGGCAAACGCCTGGCTGCGACCGTTGTCGAGCAGCACCAGGTGCACTTTCTGCGGGCCGTCGAGTTCATGTTCCTTGCGCGGACCGGAGATCATGTTGACGTAGGTGGTAATCGGAATGCCCAGGGCCGAGCGGGTCAGCAGCGACAACAGAGGCACTACGTCGCGCAGGTTTTCCACGACTTTTTCGATGCCGGTGACGGCGATGTGCACCGGCGGCACAGTGGTGGTCATCCGCCCGTTACCTTCGTTTTCCACCAGCAGCAAGGTGCCGGTTTCGGCCACGGCGAAGTTGACGCCGGAGACGCCAATGTCGGCTTCGAAGAATTTCTGCCGCAAGACTTTGCGACCGATCTGAATGAGTTGGTCAACGTCCTTGGTGTACTCCACGCCAAGTTTGTCGTGGAACAAGGACGCGACCTGACCGGCATTCTTGTGGATCGCCGGCATAATGATGTGTGAAGGCTTCTCGTGGTCGAGCTGGACGATGTATTCACCCATGTCCGACTCCAGGCATTCAATGCCTTGAGCTTCGAGGACATGGTTCATCTCCATCTCTTCGCTGACCATCGATTTGCCCTTGATCACTTGCCGCCCCTCGTGAGCGCGGATGATCGACAAGACGATGCCATTGGCTTCGTCCACCGTTTCCGCCCAGTGCACTGTCACACCGTTGCGGGTCAGGTTCTGTTCAAGCTGCTCGAGCAGGTCGGGCAACTTGGATAACGCACGGGCGCGGACCGCATTGCCCAGCGCTCGCAAATGTTCTCTTTCATGGGCATCGCTGAAAGACGCTGCCCGTTTGCTCATTAGTGAATCCATCGCCGTGCGAAAGTTGTTTCGCAGTTGCGTGTCAGCCAAAGCCTTGTGAGCCCGGCTGCGAAAATCTTCTTCTACGGCGACCGTAGGAATAATCGTGGAGCTGCTCATCGGGCACCTCCGGTTCGCTGCCAAAGGAAGCTGGCCAGATGCTGACCGCGCAACGCTTCCTGCTGTTTCTCCAACGAGCCGTTGATGTTCATCAGGCAGCCGCAGTCGGCACTGAGTACCTTGTGCGCGCCGGATTCCTTCAACGCACGGGTCTTGTCAGCCACCATCGCACCGGAAATATCCGGCATACGGACGCTGAAAGTCCCACCAAAGCCACAGCATTCACTTTCGTGGCTGTGGTCGACTCGCTCCACGTTGCTCAGCTGCGCCAACAACTCACGGCCATGCAGGTGGGTGTTCATTTCACGGCGTGCCGAGCACGACGTGTGCAACGCCACTTTCACCGGTTCGCCGCTGTCCTTGAGCTGCACCTTGCAGACAAACAGCAGGAACTCGGCAAGTTCGTAAGTCCGTGCCGCGAGGGCCTGAACCTGTTTCAACGTTTGCGGCTCGTCCTTGAACAGGTCGGCATAGTGTTCGCGCAACATGCCCGCGCAAGAGCCCGACGGCACCACCACCGGATAATCCCCGGCAAACAACGCCAGTTGCGAGCGCGCCACGGTCCGGGCCTGTTCGGTGTAACCCGAGGTGTAGGCCGGTTGCCCGCAGCAGCTTTGCCCTTGCGGGTATTCGACACGAATGCCCTCGCGTTCCAGCAGGTGGATCGCGTCCATCCCGGCTTCGGGGTAGAACAGATCCACCACGCAGGTCCCGAACAGGTACACCCGTGACGGTTTTTCGCTGGGGTATTGCCGAGGTTCAGGCAGTGGCGGGGCGACGCGGGTCGCGTTCGGCACAGCGTTGTAAAAAAGCTCGCTCATCAGGCGTGTCTCCGGGTGGTCCCGGTTATCCGTCCGCTGAGGCTGCTGAATATAGAGAGAGAAGCTTTCAGCAGCCTTGCAGACCCGGTTGTGAATAGCTGACGCCGGGGGCGTAACCCAGCGTCGGTTTTTTCCGTGTGGCGTGTAGTGCTTAGTGCACCAGCATGCCGGTGAACCAGTAAGCCTGGGCCAAGGTGATCAGGCCGACGATCGTTGCAAAGAATAGGCTGTGCTTGAGGGTGAAGCGGAACAGATCCGATTCTTTGCCCACCAGCCCGGTCGCGGCGCAGGCCACGGCGATCGATTGCGGCGAGATCATTTTGCCGGTCACCCCGCCGCTGGTGTTCGCCGCCACCAGCAAGGTGTCGTTGACGCCGATCTGGTGCGCGGTGGTCGCTTGCAGCGAACTGAACAGCGCGTTGGACGAGGTATCGGAGCCGGTCAGGAACACACCGAGCCAGCCGAGGAATGGCGAGAAGAACGGGAACGCCGCGCCGGTGCCAGCCAATACCAGAGCCATGGTCGACGACATGCCCGAGTAGTTGGTGACGAAGGCGAACGCCAGCACCATGCCGATGGACAAAATCGGCCAGCGCAGTTCGTAGAACGTCTCTTTTAAAGTGGTCAGACCAGTTTTGATGTTGACCTTCAGCACCAGCATCGAGATCAGCGCGGAGAAGAAAATCGCCGTGCCGGTCGCGGAAACCGGATCGAGTTTGAACACCGCCGGAATCGCTGTCGGGTTGGTTACGATCGGCGCAACCTTGATCACCATTTGATCCAGGTGCGGGATCGCGAAGTTGAACACCCAGCCATACATCGAGCCGCCGGCGGCAAACATCGCCTTGAACGGTTTCAGCGTCCAGATAGTCACCAATACGGTGAGGATCAGGAACGGCGACCAGGCTTTGAAAATTTCCCCCAGGCTGTAAGGCGAAGCCTCGGTGGTGCGCGGTTGGCCGAAACCACCGGTGCTGGCCACCACGGAAGCCGAGACTGCGCCGACGATGTGCGCGCCCGCAGCGCGTTTTGGCTGCCAGATTTTCAGGAACAGCGTCAGGGAAATCAGGCTGACCAGCGCCGAGGTGATGTCCGGCAGTTCCGGGCCAATGAAGTTCGAGGTGAAGTATTGGGTGATGGCAAAACTCAAGCCGGCCACCAGCGCAGCTGGCCAGGTTTCCCGAACGCCGCGCAGGCCGTCCATCATGAACACCAGCCAGAACGGCACGAACAGCGACAGCAACGGCAGCTGGCGACCGGTCATGGCGCCGATCTTGAAGGCGTCGATGCCGGTGACTTGCCCGGCGACGATGATCGGAATCCCCAAGGCGCCGAAGGCCACCGGCGCGGTATTGGCGATCAGGCACAGGCCGGCGGCGTACAGCGGGTTGAAGCCCAGTCCAACCAGCAGTGCGGCGGTAATCGCTACCGGTGCGCCGAAACCGGCGGCACCTTCCAGGAACGCGCCGAAGCAGAAGCCGATCAGCAGCACTTGCAGGCGCTGGTCATCGGTAATCGACAGCACCGAGCTGCGGATCACTTCGAACTGGCCACTCTTGACCGTCAGTTTGTAGAGGAACACCGCTGCCACGATGATCCACGCAATCGGCCACAGCCCGTAGGCAAAGCCATATCCAGCGGCGGCGAAAGCCATGTCGACCGGCATCTGGAAAGCGAAGATTGCCACGGCAATGGACAACGCCAGGGTGATGCTGCCGGCCACATGGCCTTTGAGGCGGAACACGGCCAAAGCCAGGAAGAAAAATACGATGGGAATGACGGCCGCGAGTGCGGACACGCCGAGACTGCCGAGCGGGCTGTAGAGCTGTTGCCAGGTTTGCATATGGGGTGGCCCCTAATTGTTGTTGGTCAGGCACTGGTCAGCGTTCTTGGATAATTGGTAAGACCAATTTACAATCGCTGTTGGCTAGGGTAAAAGCCTTGGAGGCGGTGTGTCAATTTGCCGCCCTAAAACTTTTGTCGAATGAGCGGTGCAGAACGCATCTGATCTGTTCGATCAAGCGTCGTCTGGTAGGTGCTGGCGCAGCGCCGATAGGCCAGAATAGAGAGCCCGGCGAGCCGCCGGGATCGTGGAGAATTGAGTGATGGGGTTTGATCAGATTCGGCAACGCCGTTTGTCTGACGATATTGTCGAGCAACTCGAGGGGATGATTCTCGAGGGCACCTTGAAGGCTGGCGAACGCCTGCCGGCAGAGCGTGCGTTGGCCGAGCAGTTCGGCGTGTCACGCCCTTCGTTGCGTGAGGCGATTCAGAAACTGGTGGCCAAAGGGCTGCTGGTCAGTCGTCAGGGCGGCGGCAATTATGTGGTGGAATCCCTGGGCTCGACGTTCAGCGATCCACTGCTGCATCTGCTGGAAAGCAACCCCGAGGCCCAGCGCGATTTGCTGGAGTTTCGCCATACCCTGGAAGCGTCCTGTGCTTACTACGCAGCATTGCGCGCCACCGACGTCGATCGCGAGCGGTTGACGGCGGCGTTTGACGAATTGCAGGACTGCTATTCGCGCCACGACGAAGTGAGCCGGGCGGAAGAGGGCGCGGCGGATGCAAATTTTCACTTGGCGATCGCCGAGGCCAGTCATAACGCAGTGTTGCTGCACACCATTCGCGGACTGTTCGACCTGCTCAAGCGCAACGTGGTGACCAACATTGGCGGCATGTACAAACAGCGCGTCGAAACCCGTGACATGCTGATTGCGCAGCACCGAGAGTTGTACCAGGCGATTATTGAGGGGCGGGCGGAAGAGGCGCGAGAAGTGTCCAGTCGGCACATTTTGTATGTGCAGGAAGTGCTGGAAGAGGTGCGTCAGGAAGTGCAGCGCATGGCTCGGGCGGAGCGACGCAAGGGGATGTAGTGTGTGGCGAGGGAGCTTGCTCCCGCTGGGGCGCGAAGCGGCCCCCCGGCCAGCATTGTGGGCAGATTGTTTACGACTGCTTCGCAGCCGAGCGGGAGCAAGCTCCCTCGCCACAAAAGCCGCGATCAGGCAGGAAAATTAATCTTCCTTGCCCTTGTTCCGCACCGCACGCTGCAATTCACGGCCGGCGTCGCGTTCGCGTTCGGTATCACGCTTGTCGTACTCCTTCTTGCCCTTGCCCAGAGCAATCTCGCACTTGACCATGTGCTTGCTCCAGTACCAGGACAGGCATACGCAGGCGTAACCTTTCTGCTGCACGGCAGCGGCCAGCTTCTCCAGCTCGCGCCGATTGAGCAGCAATTTTCGGGTGCGGGTCGGATCAGCGATAACGTGGGTGCTGGCCGTCGTCAGAGGCGTAATGTGGCTGCCGAGCAGCCAGGCTTCGCCATCTTTGAGCAGTACGTAACTGTCAACCAGTTGCAGCTTGCTTGCCCGCAGACTTTTTACTTCCCAGCCGGCCAGGACCAGACCAGCCTCGAACCGATGTTCGATGAAGTAATCGTGTCGCGCCTTTTTATTTTGCGCGATGGTCCCTGTTGGGTGTTTCTTCTGTTTAGCCATAGGGGCGGCATTATAGGGAGTTGCGCGCGAGTCGGCTACGGTGACGCTACGTGCTTGAGCAGGTTGATTGAATCCCGGACAATGCGGCCTCTTTTTTGAACGCTTGGGCGTGATAACGATGTCGACAGACAAGGTTTCTGTCCACGGCAGTTGGGCTAGCCGCTGGGTCTTCATACTCGCCGCGACCGGTTCGGCCGTGGGTTTGGGGAGTATCTGGAAATTCCCTTATATGGTTGGCGTCTATGGCGGCGGGGCCTTCGTGCTGATGTTCCTGGCCTGTATCGCGCTGATCGGTATGCCCGTCATGCTGGCCGAAACCCTGATCGGCCGGCGCGCGCGGCAGAGCCCGGCCAATGCCTTGAAGGTCCTGGCGCTGGACGCGGGGCATTCGGCGAAGTGGTCCTGGGGCGCCTTTGCCGGGATGATCACGGCGTTGCTGATTCTGTCTTTCTATAGTGTGGTTGGCGGTTGGTCGCTGGATTACATCATCGACATGGGCCGTGGCGACTTTCGGGGCGTGACGGCTGATCAGGTCGGCGCATACTTCGGTAATGTGATCGCTGACCCATGGCGCCTGACACTTTGGCACACGATTTTCATGCTGTTGTCGGCAGTGGTGATCGCCAGGGGTGTGGTTGCCGGGCTGGAGCGCAGCCTGCGGATCATGATGCCGCTGCTGTTCGTGATGGTGATTGTCCTGCTGGGTTACAGCATGACCACCGGCCACTTCATGGAGGGCGTGCATTTCATGTTCGACTTCCATCCGGACAAGGTGCTTGATGGCTTGCTGCCGGCCATGGGGCACGCGTTCTTCTCTCTGAGCGTGGGTGTCGGCTCGATCATGATCTACGGCGCCTACATGCCGAAGCACTCGTCGATTTCCGGAACCGTCGTCGGTGTAGCGTTGCTCGACACCTTCGTTTCGCTGTTGGCCGGTCTGGCATTGTTTCCGATTGTGTTCGCTGCTGGCCTGAACCCGAGCGAAGGCCCCGGCCTGATGTTCGTCAGCCTGCCATTTGCCTTCGGTAACGTAGCGTTCGGCCAGTTGATGGGCGTAGTGTTCTTCGTACTGGTGGCGATTGCGGCCTGGAGTTCGGCGATTTCCCTGCTCGAACCGATGGTGGCTTACCTGGTTGAGCGCACGAAAATCAGCCGCGCCTGGGTCACCTTCTGGCTGGCATTCACCTGCTGGTTCGTCGGCCTGGGTACCGTGTTTTCTTTCAATATCTGGAAGCAAGCCAAGTTTTTCGTGAACGAAGGCGGGATGTTCCATCTCTACCAATGGGGAGCCGCCGGTGGCCTGGACTTCTTTGGTGTGATCGACTTCTTCACCTCACGGATCATGCTGCCACTCGGTGGTTTGTGTTTCGTGGTGTTTGCGGGCTGGGTGATGGGGCGTGAAGCGGTGCGCGACGAGTTGTCGATCCGTAGCCCGGTAATGTTCGCCCTGTCCCTGTTTTTGATGCGCTATGTGGCGCCCATCGGCATTCTTGTAGTGTTTGCCGCCCAGCTGTGGAAGTAACGCTGACATGACGACACATATTCAACGTTCGGCCCTGCTGCCGTATCCGGCGCAAGCGCTTTACGACCTGGTCAACGACGTGGCCCGCTATCCGGAATTCCTGCCGTGGTGCTCATCGACCGAAATTCTGGAAAGCTCCCCTGAGTTCATGCGCGCCAGCGTCGGCGTGGCCAAGGGTGGGCTTAGTCAGCATTTCGTAACGCGTAATACCCTGGTGCCCGGGCGTTCGATCGAAATGAACCTCGAGGAAGGTCCGTTCAGCCAGTTGCACGGCGTCTGGGTGTTTAAACCGTTGGGCGAGAAGGCCTGCAAGATCAGTCTGGACCTGTCGTTCGACTACTCGGGGCCGCTGGTGCGTGCGACGTTGGGGCCTTTGTTTAATCAGGCGGCGAATACGTTGATGGACGCGTTCTGCCAGCGCGCGAAGCAAATGCATGGTTGAGGCCGTGATCAAGGTCGAGGTGGTGTATGCCGTCGTTGATCGTCAGGTGCTGCTGAGCGTAACGGTGCCGGTGGGCGCGACGGTGCGGAATGCGTTGTTCAAATCGGGCCTGAATAGCGAATTCCCGGAGCTGGATCTGGCCAGTTGTCCGGTCGGGATCTTTGGCAAGGTGATCGCTGATCCGGCCACTCGCCAGGTTCAGGAAGGGGATCGCATCGAGGTTTACCGGCCGTTGCTCGCCGATCCAAAAGAAGTTCGGCGGTTACGTGCAGCCAAAGCGGCCGAGGCCAAAGCCCGGAATCAGTGATTCGATTAAACGCCAGACAATAAAAAACCCGGACATGCCGGGTTTTTTATTGCGTCGCAAATTATTGCGGCGAGGTTTCCAGCGGTTCTGGAGTCGGGACCGGGACAGTTTCTACGTTGTCCACGTCCTTCTGGATCTGGTCCAGCAACGAGCCTGGCTTGACCGGTTTTTCTGGCTTCGGCTTCTCGGCGTTTCCTGCCGGCGCGGTCACGGTAGTGCCGCTGTCCTTGCCGAGAATGGCCTCGTCGCGGCTCACGCCTGGCATGAAATCGCCAGAGAGGCTGACAAGTTGGTCATTCGGGTTGAAGATAACGCTGATGCGTTCCTGTTGGCGTTCACCGCCACCCGGTTGCAGGCTATACAAGTAATCCCAGCGATCGGCGTGGAACGTGTCAGTCAACAGAGGGTTGCCCATGATAAACCGTACTTGCCGACGGGTCATTCCCGGGCGTAACTGGTCTATCATGTCCTGCGTGACGACATTGCCCTGCTGGATGTCGATTTTGTAAACCCCGGGGAATGAACAACCGGCGAGTGCGAGCAGTCCCACAAAGGTGAAACTGGTTAGCAAGAGCTTGGTGTTTTGCATCGGTGGGCGACTTCCACTATCTTGGCTGGGACAACGTAAACGCCGATCATACCCGCATTAAGAGAAGCTGCGAAGCAGCATCGCGAGAAAGCTGACCATGGTTGAAAATAGCGAACTACGCAAAGCCGGCCTCAAAGTGACCCTTCCACGGGTCAAAATTCTGCAAATGCTCGATTCCGCCGAGCAACGCCACATGAGTGCCGAGGACGTCTACAAGGCACTGATGGAGGCTGGTGAGGACGTCGGTCTGGCCACGGTTTACCGTGTTCTGACCCAGTTCGAGGCAGCTGGCCTTGTGGTGCGGCACAACTTCGACGGAGGCCATGCGGTCTTCGAGCTGGACGACGGCAAGCATCACGACCATATGGTCAACGTCGAAACCAGCGAAGTGATCGAGTTCTTCGACGAAGAAATCGAGCGGCTGCAGAAAGCAATCGTCGACAAGTATGGCTTCGAGATGGTCGATCACAATCTTGTACTGTACGTGCGCAAGAAAAAGTAAGCATGTCGCGCGAACGCAAGGTTCGCGAAACGAACGAAGGCGACCTCAGGGTCGCCTTCGTGCTTTCTGCCGTCCTTAGATTTTTGCGGTAACGACCATTTTCTTCGCGTGAGCCAGGGACTCCTTGGTGAGGTCGATGCCGCCCAGCATCCGTGCCACTTCTTCGACACGATCATTCTTGCTCAGCTTGGAGACGGCCGTGTGCGTGGCGTCTTCACCGCGGACCTTGTGCACAAATAGATGTTGATGCCCTTGCGCTGCCACTTGCGGCAAGTGAGTCACGGTCAGAACCTGTCCGCGCTCCCCGAGGCGTCGCAGCAACTGGCCGACAATCTCGGCGGTCGGGCCGCCAATGCCTACGTCCACTTCGTCGAACACCAGCGTCGGTACGCGGGAGGTCTGTGCGGTGATCACCTGAATCGCCAGGCTGATGCGCGATAGTTCGCCCCCCGATGCCACTTTTGCCAGGGCTTTCAACGGTTGCCCCGGGTTGGCGCTCACCAGCAGTTCCACTTGTTCGAGCCCGTTGGGCAGCAGTTCGTCGCTGCTGTTGGGGCGCAGTTCGATGGTGAAGCGGCCGCCGGGCATGCCCAGGCGCTGGATTTCCTGTTCCACGGCGCTGGCCAGGCTGCTCGACGCTTGATGGCGCAGGTCGCTCAATTCCCGAGCCTTCTCCTGATAATGACGGGCGTAGGAGGCCAGCTCATCGCCCAGTCGCTCGATGGATTCATCGTTGGCATTCAGGGTTTCGATTTCGTCGAGTAGCTTCTGTTGCATCTCGGCGACTTCGGTCGGCTGGATGCGGTGTTTGCGCGCCAGGGTGTAGATCGCATCGAGGCGTTCTTCCAGGTATTGAAGGCGTGCCGGGTCAGCGTCGAAATTGTCGAGGAAACGGTTCAATTCGCCCACCGCTTCTTCAACCTGAATCTGCGCGCTGGTCAGCAGGTTGCTGGCTTCACCCAGGGCGCCGATCGAATTGTTCACGCTCGATAGGCGATTGAGGCTGGCGGTCAGTGCGTTCAATACATTGCCGGAATCACTTTCGCTGCATTGTTCGACCACTTGCCGACAAATGCCCAGCAGGGTTTCGGCGTTGGTCAGGTTCTTGTGTTCCTGCTCCAGTTGCTCCAGCTCGCTTTCGCCGAGGCCGAGGTTTTCCAGTTCTTCGAGTTGATAGCTGAGCAACTGATGGCGAGCGCGCTGTTCGTCGCCGGAGTTGGAGAGACGTTCCAGCTCCTGGCGGGTTTGGCGCCAGCGTTGGGCGGCCAGTTGCACCTGGCGGGCAAGGTCCGTGGCGCCAGCGTACTCGTCGAGCAGGCGGCGGTGGGTATCGGTTTTGAGCAGGGATTGGTGTTCGTGCTGGCTGTGGATATCGATCAGCAACTCGCCCAGGGCCTTCAGGTCGCCGAGAGGGCAGGGGGTGCCGTTGATATAGCCGCGCGAACGCCCTTCGGCGGTGATCACGCGACGCAGGATGCACGGGCCATCGTTCTCGAGGTCGCGCTCGGCCAGCCAGGCGCTGGCTTCAGGGATGTCGATCAGGTCGAAGGTGGCCAGGATGTCGGCCTTGTCAGCCCCCGGGCGGACCACGCCGCTGTCGGCGCGATCACCCAGGGTCAGACCGAGGGCGTCGAGCATGATCGACTTGCCGGCGCCGGTTTCCCCTGTGATCACGCTCATCCCGCGATCGAGTTCGAGATCGAGATGTTCAACGATGGCGTAGTTGTGTACGGACAGGTGCACCAGCATAAAGGCCGCTCCCAGGCTTTAGGTCTGGTTATTTATACAGTGTTTTGTTTCTGGCTGACAATGCCCCTTCTTAGGTCGATTTGCTTGATTGAAAGAAATCCTTAGCGCGCCTGGGAATGACAAAGCAGTTGTTTTTTGTAGGGTTAATCATCAAACAGCCCTTGAAGCTGAATTTTGCGGCCCCATATACCGGGGCAGAAGCGCGAGTTGAGCTCGCGGACGATATTGGAAGGAGAAATCTATGGCTGACGAACAGACAGTGGATACGCAAAATCTAGACGCCAATCAGGCCCCCGAGGCTTCGGGTGAAGACCTGGCGGCTCGTGTACAAGTGCTCGAAGAGCAATTGGCTGGTGCGCAGGATCAGGCTTTGCGTGTAGCCGCCGATCTGCAGAACGTCCGCCGTCGTGCTGAGCAGGACGTTGAGAAGGCTCACAAGTTCGCCCTGGAAAAATTCGCAGGCGACCTGCTGCCGATCATCGACAGCCTGGAGCGCGGCCTGGAGCTGTCCAGCCCTGACGACGAAAACATTCGTCCGATGCGCGAAGGGATCGAGCTGACCCTGAAAATGTTCCAGGACACCCTGAAGCGCTATCACCTGGAAGCCATCGATCCTGAAGGCGAACCCTTCAATGCTTCGCATCATCAGGCAATGGCCATGCAGGAAAGCGCCGACGTCGAGCCAAACAGCGTGCTCAAAGTGTTTCAGAAGGGCTATCAGCTCCACGGTCGCCTGCTGCGCCCGGCCATGGTCGTGGTCAGCAAGGCACCTGCACCGGTTTCGCCTTCGATTGACGAGCAGGCTTGAAATTAGCCGCAAGGCCCCCATTTAGAAGTCAAGCGTTTAAGTGCTACCGCAGTCAGCCACCACTACTGCGGCATCCAAATCCAAAGTTTCGGGAGAGTGAACATGGGCAAAATTATCGGTATCGACCTGGGGACTACCAACTCCTGCGTCTCCGTGCTGGAAAACGGCAAAGCCAAAGTTATTGAAAACGCTGAAGGCGCGCGTACCACGCCGTCGATCATCGCTTATGCCAACGATGGCGAAATCCTGGTTGGCCAGTCGGCCAAGCGTCAGGCAGTGACCAATCCGCATAACACCCTGTACGCGGTGAAGCGTCTGATCGGTCGTCGTTTCGACGAAGAAGTCGTACAGAAAGACATCCAGATGGTTCCTTACAAGATCGTCAAGGCTGACAACAGCGACGCCTGGGTTGAAGTGAACGGCCAGAAAATGGCTCCGCCACAAATCTCGGCTGAAATCCTGAAGAAAATGAAGAAGACCGCCGAAGACTACCTCGGCGAGCCTGTGACCGAAGCGGTAATCACCGTTCCGGCCTACTTCAACGACAGCCAGCGTCAAGCTACCAAAGACGCCGGCCGCATCGCGGGCCTGGACGTAAAACGTATCATCAACGAACCAACCGCAGCCGCACTGGCCTACGGTATGGACAAGGCGAAAGGCGATCACACCGTGATCGTTTACGACCTGGGTGGCGGTACTTTCGACGTTTCCGTGATCGAGATCGCTGAAGTCGATGGCGAGCACCAGTTCGAAGTGTTGGCCACCAACGGTGACACCTTCCTGGGCGGTGAAGACTTTGACATCCGTCTGATCGACTACCTCGTCGACGAATTCAAGAAAGAAAGCGGCATGAACCTTAAAGGTGACCCGCTGGCGATGCAGCGCCTGAAAGAAGCCGCTGAGAAAGCCAAGATCGAACTGTCCTCGAGCCAGTCGACCGACGTGAACCTGCCGTACATCACTGCAGACGCTACCGGTCCTAAGCACTTGAACGTGAAAATCTCCCGCGCCAAGCTCGAAGCGCTGGTGGAAGACCTGGTTCAGCGCACCATCGAACCTTGCCGCATCGCGATGAAAGACGCCGGTATCGACGTTGGTTCGATCAACGACGTGATCCTGGTCGGCGGTCAGACCCGTATGCCACTGGTTCAGAAGCTGGTGACCGATTTCTTCGGTAAAGAAGCGCGTAAAGACGTCAACCCTGACGAAGCTGTTGCCATGGGTGCTGCTATCCAGGGCGCGGTATTGGCTGGTGACGTGAAAGACGTTCTGCTGCTCGACGTCAGCCCGCTGACCCTGGGTATCGAAACCATGGGCGGCGTGATGACCGCGCTGATCGAGAAAAACACCACGATCCCTACCAAGAAATCGCAAGTGTTCTCGACTGCCGACGACAATCAGGGCGCCGTGACCATTCACGTGCTGCAAGGTGAGCGTAAGCAAGCCGCACAGAACAAGTCCCTGGGCAAGTTCGACCTGGCCGAGATTCCACCGGCTCCACGTGGCGTGCCACAAATCGAAGTGACCTTCGATATCGACGCCAACGGCATTCTGCACGTAGGCGCCAAAGACAAGGCTACCGGCAAGACTCAGTCGATCGTGATCAAGGCCAACTCCGGTCTGTCCGAGGACGAAATTCAGCAGATGGTTCGCGACGCTGAACTGAATGCTGAAGAAGACCGCAAGTTCGAAGAGCTGGCGAGCGCTCGTAACCAGGGCGACGCACTGGTTCACTCGACTCGCAAAATGATCGCTGATGCTGGCGACAAAGTGAGCGCTGAAGAGAAGACTGCAATCGAAGCGGCAGTAGTTGCCCTGGAAGCCGCTGTTAAGGGCGACGACAAGGCTGCTATCGAAGCCAAGGTTGAAGAGCTGTCCAAGGTCTCCGCGCCAGTGGCTCAGAAGATGTACGCCGATCAGGCTCAGCCAGCTGAAGGCGCGGCACCGCACGACGAAAAAGCTGAAAAAGCGGACGACGTTGTCGATGCCGAGTTCGAAGAAGTCAAAGACCACAAGTAAGTTGTTGGTCGCCCGGTTGACTGCCTTAAGGCGGTGACTGGTAGGATGTCGCCGCGCGGGAGCTTGCTCCCGCGTTGGCGTGTCTGGAGTAAGCGAATTTTTACAGCATGCGACAACGCTCGGATGTTGGTGGTATGGCCGGGAATGCTCCTGCTTTTCGAGCCGAAAGTACCGCATTGAATCAAAGACCAGGATCGTTGAATTGACGTGAGTTGGGTCCGGGCCTGTATTGGGGCTCAACGAGTTCGGCGAGGCTCAGGAGAGGTTTGTCGAACGTCCTTAAGAGTGCAAAGACTTATGGCAAAGCGTGACTATTACGAAGTATTGGGTGTTGAGCGTGGCTCAAGCGAAGCAGACCTGAAAAAGGCCTACCGCCGCCTGGCGATGAAGCACCACCCGGACCGTAATCCCGATGACAAAGCATCGGAAGAGATGTTCAAGGAGGCCAACGAGGCCTACGAAGTGCTGTCCGATTCCAGCAAGCGCGCGGCCTATGACCAATACGGTCATGCCGGTGTCGACCCGAGCATGGGTGGCGGCGGTGCCGGTTTTGGTGGCCAGAACTTCTCCGACATCTTTGGCGATGTCTTCAGTGACTTCTTCGGTGGCGGTCGCGGCGGCTCCCGTGGCGGCGCGCAGCGCGGCAGCGACCTGCGTTACACGCTGGAGTTGAACCTGGAAGAAGCGGTGCGCGGCACAACCGTGAATATCCGTGTTCCGACACTGGTCAACTGCAAGCCGTGTGACGGCTCGGGTGCCAAGAAAGGCTCCTCGCCGGTCACCTGTCCGACGTGCGGCGGTATCGGTCAGGTACGCATGCAGCAAGGCTTCTTCTCGGTGCAGCAGACCTGCCCGCGTTGCCATGGCCAGGGCAAGATCATTTCCGATCCGTGCGATTCCTGCCACGGCGAAGGTCGTGTCGAAGAGTACAAGACGCTTTCCGTCAAAGTGCCGGCCGGTGTCGATACCGGTGACCGTATTCGTCTGTCCGGCGAAGGCGAAGCAGGCGCGCAGGGTGGTCCGACCGGCGACCTGTACGTGGTGATCAATGTGCGTGAGCACGCGATCTTCCAGCGTGACGGCAAACACCTGTTCTGCGAAGTGCCGATCAGCTTCGTCGACGCAGCGTTGGGCGGCGAGCTGGAGATTCCAACCCTCGATGGTCGGGTCAAGCTGAAGATCCCTGAGGGGACTCAGACCGGCAAGCAGTTCCGTGTTCGCGGCAAAGGCGTTGCGCCGGTTCGTGGCGGCGGCGCTGGCGACCTGATGTGCCGTGTGGCGGTCGAAACCCCGGTCAATCTGGGTCGTCGCCAGCGCGAATTGCTGGAAGAGTTCCGCAGTTCTTTGGCGGACGACAACAGTCATTCGCCGAAAACCACTGGTTGGTTCGAAGGCGTGAAGCGCTTCTTCGGCGATTTGTAAGGAGTGAACATGCGACGTATAGCTGTGATGGGTGCCGCCGGCCGCATGGGCAAGATTTTGATCGAGGCGGTGCAGCAGCGCGCGCCGCTGACCGGTCTGACCGCCGCCATCGTGCGCCCCGGCAGTACGCTGATTGGCGTGGATGCCGGTGAGCTGGCCTCGTTGGGGCGTATTGGTGTGCCGCTGTCCGGTAGTCTGGATTCGGTGGCTGATGAGTTCGACGTGCTGATCGACTTTACGCTCCCGGAAGTCATGCTGAAAAACCTGGCTTTCTGCCGCAAGGCGGGCAAAGCCATGGTGATCGGCACGACAGGATTGGACGCCGCGCAGAAGCAGTTGCTGGCCGAGGCGGGCAAGGATATTCCTATCGTGTTCGCGGCCAATTTCAGTGTCGGTGTAAACCTGTCGCTGAAGCTGCTCGACATGGCTGCGCGCGTGCTGGGTGATGATGCGGATATCGAAATCATCGAGGCTCATCACCGGCACAAGATCGATGCCCCTTCAGGTACGGCGCTGCGCATGGGCGAAGTAATCGCCAGTGCGCTGGATCGTGATCTGCAGAAGGTTGCGGTCTATGGGCGTGAAGGTCACACCGGTGCGCGCGAGCGTGAAACGATCGGCTTTGCCACTGTTCGTGGTGGTGATGTGGTCGGTGATCACACGGTGCTGTTCGCCTGTGAGGGCGAGCGACTGGAAATCACGCACAAGGCATCCAGTCGCATGACCTTCGCCAAGGGCGCGGTACGTGCGGCTTTGTGGTTGGACGGTCGTGAGCCAGGCCTCTATGACATGCAAGACGTGCTCGACCTGCGTTAAGATGCAGCCGAAACCGGGTTCAAACATAGCCTTTGAGCCCGGTTTTAAACCGCCAAGCGACGTCCTGTCGCATTCTCCGGCCTTTAGGGCTCATTGGCGGTAGACCAAAAATGCCTTTTTCTGTAAGCTACAGCTTTAGTGTGTCCACTAAAAGCGCGCAGAATAATTCGATGAAGAAGCGGGGTGACGTGTCCATACGTCACTCCGCTTTTTTACAACCTGCGATCGCCCTTTCAGGCTTTATTTACGGGAGGTCTTCTTGACTAAGCCAGCCATACTCGCCCTTGCTGATGGCAGCATTTTTCGCGGCGAAGCCATTGGAGCCGACGGTCAAACCGTTGGTGAGGTGGTGTTCAACACCGCAATGACCGGCTATCAGGAAATCCTTACCGATCCTTCCTACGCCCAACAGATCGTTACCCTGACTTACCCGCACATCGGCAACACCGGCACCACGCCGGAAGACGCCGAGTCCGATCGCGTCTGGTCCGCTGGCCTGGTCATCCGTGACCTGCCACTGGTTGCGAGCAACTGGCGCAACACGATGTCTCTGTCCGACTACCTGAAAGCCAACAACGTCGTGGCTATCGCTGGTATCGACACCCGCCGCCTGACACGCATCCTGCGTGAGAAAGGCGCGCAGAACGGCTGCATCATGGCCGGTGACAACATTTCCGAAGCCGCCGCCATCGCCGCTGCCCAGGGCTTCCCTGGCCTCAAAGGCATGGACCTGGCGAAAGTCGTCAGCACCAAAGAGAAGTACGAGTGGCGCTCGACTGTCTGGGACTTGAAGACCGACAGCCACGCGACCATCGACGCTTCCGATCTGCCATACCACGTGGTTGCCTACGACTACGGCGTCAAGCTGAACATCCTGCGCATGCTGGTCGAGCGCGGTTGCCGCGTGACTGTGGTGCCAGCTCAAACGCCGGCGGCTGACGTTCTGGCTCTGAAGCCGGACGGCGTGTTCCTGTCCAACGGCCCAGGTGACCCTGAGCCATGCGACTACGCGATCCAGGCCATTAAAGACGTGCTGGAAACCGAGATCCCGGTATTCGGTATCTGCCTCGGCCACCAACTGCTGGCTCTGGCCTCCGGTGCCAAGACCCTGAAAATGGGCCACGGCCACCACGGTGCCAACCACCCGGTCCAGGATCTGGACAGCGGTGTGGTGATGATCACCAGCCAGAACCACGGTTTTGCGGTAGACGAAGCGACCCTGCCAGGCAACGTTCGGGCGATCCACAAATCGCTGTTCGACGGCACCCTGCAAGGCATCGAGCGTACCGACAAGAGCGCCTTCAGCTTCCAGGGTCACCCTGAAGCCAGCCCTGGCCCGAACGACGTAGCGCCACTGTTTGATCGCTTCATCAACGAAATGGCCAAGCGACGCTAATCGCTCGCCCTGATGTAGCTAAGCCTGAGGGCGGTCCCGAAACCGGCGGCCCCCTCAAGGCTTCAGAGATTGAACAAGACGGCTTGCCGACTGACCTGCGGATTTGAGTGACAACCCATGCCAAAACGTACAGACATTAAAAGCATCCTGATTCTCGGCGCTGGCCCGATCGTGATCGGCCAGGCCTGCGAATTCGACTACTCCGGCGCCCAGGCCTGTAAAGCCCTGCGCGAGGAGGGTTACCGCGTCATCCTGGTGAACTCCAACCCGGCGACCATCATGACCGACCCGGCCATGGCCGACGCCACCTACATCGAACCGATCAAGTGGCAGACCGTTGCCAAGATCATCGAGAAAGAGCGTCCGGACGCGCTGCTGCCGACCATGGGTGGCCAGACCGCCCTGAACTGCGCCCTGGACCTGGAGCGCGAAGGCGTTCTGGAGAAGTTCGGCGTAGAGATGATCGGCGCCAACGCTGACACCATCGACAAGGCTGAAGACCGTTCGCGCTTCGACAAGGCGATGAAATCCATCGGTCTGGACTGCCCGCGTTCGGGTATCGCCCATAGCATGGAAGAGGCTAACGCGGTTCTCGATCGCCTGGGCTTCCCGTGCATCATTCGTCCGTCCTTCACCATGGGCGGCACCGGTGGCGGCATCGCTTACAACCGTGAAGAGTTCGAAGAAATCTGCGCCCGCGGTCTGGATCTGTCGCCGACCAAAGAGCTGCTGATCGACGAATCGCTGATCGGCTGGAAAGAATACGAGATGGAAGTTGTCCGCGATAAAAAGGACAACTGCATCATCGTCTGCTCCATCGAAAACTTCGACCCGATGGGCGTGCACACCGGTGACTCGATCACGGTCGCACCTGCACAGACCCTGACCGACAAGGAATACCAGATCCTGCGTAACGCCTCCCTGGCGGTACTGCGCGAGATCGGCGTGGAAACCGGCGGCTCCAACGTCCAGTTCGGCATCTGCCCGAACACTGGTCGCATGGTGGTCATCGAGATGAACCCGCGGGTATCCCGCTCCTCGGCCCTGGCATCGAAAGCCACCGGTTTCCCGATCGCCAAGGTCGCGGCGAAACTGGCCGTGGGTTACACCCTCGACGAACTGTCGAACGACATCACCGGCGGCAAGACCCCGGCGTCCTTCGAGCCGTCCATCGACTACGTCGTCACCAAACTGCCACGCTTTGCCTTCGAGAAATTCCCGAAAGCCGACGCACGCCTGACCACTCAAATGAAGTCGGTCGGTGAAGTCATGGCCATCGGCCGGACCTTCCAGGAATCCCTGCAGAAAGCTCTGCGCGGGCTGGAAGTGGGTGTTTGCGGTCTGGACGAGAAGCTCGACCTGAGCAACCCGGAAAGCATGAGCATCCTCAAGCGCGAACTGACCGTGCCGGGTGCCGAGCGTATCTGGTACGTGGCTGACGCGTTCCGCGCGGGCCTGTCGGTCGAAGATATCTTCGGCATGAACATGATCGACCCGTGGTTCCTGGTGCAGATCGAAGATCTGATCAAGGAAGAAGAGAAGGTCAAGACCCTGGGTCTGTCCGCTATCGACCGCGACCTGATGTTCCGCCTCAAGCGTAAAGGCTTCTCCGATCAGCGTCTGGCCAAGCTGCTGGGCGTCACCGAGAAGAACCTGCGTACCCATCGTCACAAGCTGGAAGTGTTCCCGGTCTACAAGCGCGTCGACACCTGCGCCGCCGAGTTCGCCACCGACACCGCGTACCTGTACTCGACTTACGAGGAAGAGTGCGAAGCCGCGCCGTCGGGTCGCGACAAGATCATGATCCTCGGCGGTGGTCCAAACCGCATCGGTCAGGGCATCGAGTTCGACTATTGCTGCGTACACGCAGCACTGGCCCTGCGCGATGACGGGTACGAGACCATCATGGTCAACTGCAACCCGGAAACCGTTTCCACCGACTACGACACCTCCGATCGTCTGTACTTCGAACCAGTGACCCTGGAAGACGTGCTGGAAATCGTCCGCGTCGAGAAGCCAAAAGGCGTGATCGTTCAGTACGGCGGTCAGACCCCGCTGAAACTGGCCCGTGCCCTGGAAGCCGCCGGCGTGCCGATCATCGGCACCAGCCCTGACGCCATCGACCGCGCCGAAGACCGTGAGCGCTTCCAGCAGATGGTTGAGCGTCTGAACCTGCGTCAGCCGCCTAACGCCACCGTGCGCAGCGAAGACGAAGCGATTCGCGCCGCCGCCAAGATCGGTTACCCGCTGGTGGTTCGTCCATCCTACGTACTGGGCGGCCGTGCGATGGAAATCGTTTACGAAGAAGAAGAACTCAAGCGCTACCTGCGTGAAGCGGTTCAAGTGTCCAATGACAGCCCGGTGCTGCTGGACCACTTCCTCAACTGCGCGATCGAAATGGACGTGGATGCGGTCTGCGACGGCACCGACGTGGTGATCGGCGCAATCATGCAGCACATCGAGCAGGCCGGCGTTCACTCTGGTGACTCCGCATGCTCCCTGCCGCCGTATTCGCTGCCTGCACATATCCAGGACGAGATGCGCGAACAGGTCAAGAAAATGGCCCTGGAACTGGGCGTGGTCGGCCTGATGAACGTTCAGTTGGCGCTGCAAGGCGAAGACATCTACGTCATCGAAGTCAACCCGCGCGCATCCCGTACCGTACCGTTCGTCTCCAAGTGCATCGGTGTGTCCCTGGCGATGATTGCGGCTCGCGTGATGGCCGGTAAAACCCTGAAGGAAATCGGTTTCACCAAAGAAATCATTCCGAACTTCTACAGCGTGAAAGAGGCGGTGTTCCCATTCGCCAAATTCCCTGGCGTGGACCCGATCCTGGGCCCAGAGATGAAGTCCACCGGTGAAGTGATGGGCGTGGGCGACACCTTCGGTGAAGCCTTTGCCAAAGCCCAGATGGGCGCCAGTGAAGTGCTGCCGACCGGCGGTACCGCGTTCATCAGCGTGCGTGACGATGACAAGCCACTGGTTGCAGGCGTGGCCCGTGATCTGATCAACTTGGGCTTCGAAGTGGTTGCCACTGCCGGTACTGCCAAGCTGATCGAAGCCGCAGGCCTGAAAGTGCGTCGTGTGAACAAGGTAACCGAGGGTCGTCCGCACGTGGTCGACATGATCAAGAATGACGAGGTCACTCTGATCATCAACACCACTGAAGGTCGTCAGTCGATCGCTGATTCCTACTCCATTCGTCGTAATGCCTTGCAGCACAAGATCTACTGCACCACTACTATTGCTGCTGGCGAAGCTATCTGCGAAGCGCTGAAGTTCGGTCCCGAGAAGACCGTGCGCCGCTTGCAGGATCTACACGCAGGATTGAAGGCATGATCAAATACCCAATGACCGTCAAGGGCGCTAAAGCCCTGGAAGAAGAACACGCTCATCTGACCAAGGTCGTTCGTCCGAAACTCAGTCAGGACATCGGTACGGCCCGCGAGTTGGGTGACTTGAAGGAAAACGCCGAATACCACGCTGCTCGCGAGCAGCAGGGGATGGTCGAGGCGCGGATTCGTGACATCGAAGGCCGGATTCAGAATCAGGTCATCATCGATGTCACGACCATTCCTCATACCGGCAAAGTGATTTTCGGCACCACCGTTGAAATCGCCAACGTCGAGACGGATGAGCGCGTCACTTACCATATCGTGGGTGAGGATGAGGCTGACTTCAAACTCGGCAAGATCTCCGTCGGTTCGCCACTTGCCCGTGCCTTGATCGCCAAGGAAGAGGGTGATGTGGTGGCGGTCAAAACGCCGGGTGGCGTTATCGAGTATGAGATTGTCGAAGTTCGCCACATCTGAAAGAAGGCGCCCGCTACGTGCGGGTGCCATGCTTTGGCAGCTGACCCAGATGCTCTGGGTTGGCGGCTTGTGGTTGTTGCACATCGGTCTGCTGCCGGTGCTGGGGCAAATAGGCCTGGCGCCGCTGCTGATCGACGAAATTGCAGGTGCGCTGAATACGCTGATGGTGGGATTCGCCACAGCGAGTGTGATTTTTCAGGCTTTGGTGCTGGTACAGGCCGAGGGCCTTGCCAGTCTATGGCGGGATATTCGCGGGCAACTGCTGCTGATGGCGCTGTATGGGTGCGCGATGTATTTCGCAGTACGCTTCGGTTGGCCGCAGGCGCTGCATTGGCAGTTGTTCAGCTATCTTGTTCTGGGCTTTTCCGGGCTGGTGCTGGTCATGCAGCCGGTGCCTGGATGGAGTGTCAGGGTGCGCGAAGCACACCCTTGACCCTTGTCATCACTTGAAGCGATGGACGTTCGACAGCTGCTTGTTGACGCTGAAGTTCTTGCGGTAAATCAGCGCCATCTTGCCGATGACCTGAACCAGATCGGCTTTGCCGGCCTTGCAGAGTTCTGCAATGGCTGCCAGGCGCGATTCGCGATCGAGGATGTTGAGCTTGATTTTGATCAGCTCGTGATCCGCCAAAGCGCGTTCAAGTTCGGCTAACACGCCTTCAGTCAAGCCGTTGTCAGCCACAATCAAAACTGGTTTCAGATGGTGGCCAATGGACTTGTACTGTTTCTTCTGCTCTTGAGTGAGCGGCATAATCTGACCCTTTCGTCTGGATTCTGTAAAATGGCGGCCATTTTACCCGAGGGCTCGTGGATCCGCCCAATTAATCACGACCCTTATCATCGAGGTGCCCAATGGCGCGTTCCAAGACAAGCCTTGGTTGGCTGAAAAGACATGTCAACGATCCCTACGTGAAGCAGGCGCAGAAGGATGGCTACCGCTCGCGTGCGAGTTACAAACTTCTGGAGGTCCAGGAGAAATACAAGCTGATCCGTCCCGGCATGAGCGTTGTCGACCTGGGTGCGGCGCCCGGGGGGTGGTCGCAGGTGACTAGCCGTCTGATTGGTGGTCAGGGGCGTCTGATCGCCTCGGACATTCTGGAAATGGACAGCATTCCGGACGTGACTTTCATTCAGGGGGACTTCACCGAGGACGAAGTGCTCACGCGGATCCTTGAAGCTGTGGGTAATTCGCAGGTGGACCTTGTGATTTCCGATATGGCCCCCAATATGAGTGGTACGCCTGAAGTGGACATGCCAAAAGCCATGTTTCTTTGCGAGCTGGCGCTTGATTTGGCTGAGCGGATACTCAAGCCGGGTGGCAATTTTGTGATCAAGATTTTTCAGGGCGAGGGGTTTGATGTTTACCTGAAGGATGCTCGTCGGAAATTCGACAAGATCCAGATGATCAAGCCGGACTCTTCCCGTGACAGTTCCCGCGAGCAATACATGCTGGCTTGGGGTTACCGCGGGCGTAGTGAGTAAAACGAGGTTTTTTGGCGGGGTGATAGGTTTTTCATATTTCGCCCCGCGTGCATTAGCGAATATCGTGTAGAAAGTGTTTCACAAAGGGTTACAGACGGCGCCTGCCAGAGCCGTAGGTAATGTAGTAAGTTAGGCCGGTGAATATCATGCGAAGCGCGCGCCATTAGCGGAGCTTGCTTCAGAGGGTAGTTAATTGAACGATATGGCAAAGAATCTGATCCTGTGGTTGATCATCGCGGCTGTCCTGGTGACGGTGATGAACAACTTCTCCAGCCCTAACGAGCCGCAGACCCTCAACTATTCCGACTTCATCCAGCAGGTCAAGGATGGCAAGGTCGAGCGCGTAGCGGTTGATGGCTACGTGATTACCGGCAAGCGCAACGATGGCGATAGCTTCAAGACCATTCGTCCGGCAATCCAGGACAACGGTCTGATCGGCGACCTCGTGGATAACCACGTTGTGGTCGAAGGCAAGCAGCCTGAGCAGCAAAGCATCTGGACTCAACTTCTGGTCGCAAGCTTCCCGATCCTGGTGATCATCGCCGTCTTCATGTTTTTCATGCGGCAGATGCAGGGCGGTGCCGGTGGCAAGGGTGGGCCGATGAGTTTCGGCAAGAGCAAGGCGCGCCTGCTCTCCGAAGATCAGGTGAAAACCACCCTGGCTGACGTTGCAGGTTGTGACGAAGCCAAGGAAGAAGTCGGCGAACTGGTTGAGTTCCTGCGTGATCCGGGCAAGTTCCAGCGCCTGGGCGGTCGCATTCCTCGCGGCGTGCTGATGGTTGGTCCTCCGGGTACCGGTAAAACCTTGCTGGCCAAGGCGATTGCCGGCGAAGCCAAGGTACCGTTCTTTACTATTTCCGGTTCCGATTTCGTCGAAATGTTCGTCGGCGTCGGTGCCAGCCGTGTCCGTGACATGTTCGAGCAGGCGAAGAAACATGCGCCATGCATCATCTTCATCGATGAAATCGACGCCGTCGGTCGCCACCGTGGTGCTGGCATGGGTGGTGGTCACGATGAGCGCGAGCAGACCCTCAACCAGTTGCTGGTAGAGATGGACGGCTTCGAAATGAATGACGGCATCATCGTCATCGCCGCGACCAACCGTCCGGACGTGCTGGACCCTGCGTTGCTGCGTCCGGGCCGCTTCGACCGTCAGGTCGTGGTTGGCCTGCCGGACATTCGTGGTCGCGAGCAGATTCTCAAAGTCCACATGCGCAAAGTGCCGATGGGTGACGACGTCGCTCCGGCCGTGATCGCTCGTGGTACTCCTGGTTTCTCCGGTGCTGACCTGGCCAACCTGGTGAACGAGGCTTCGTTGTTTGCAGCTCGTGCCGGCAAGCGCATCGTCGAAATGAAAGAGTTCGAACTGGCTAAAGACAAGATCATGATGGGTGCCGAGCGCAAATCCATGGTCATGTCCGAGAAAGAAAAGCAGAACACTGCTTATCACGAAGCTGGCCACGCTATCGTCGGTCGCGTCGTGCCTGAGCATGATCCGGTCTACAAGGTGTCAATCATTCCGCGCGGTCGCGCACTTGGTGTGACCATGTTCCTGCCGGAAGAGGATCGCTACAGCCTGTCCAAGCGTGCACTGATCAGCCAGATCTGCTCGCTGTACGGCGGTCGTATCGCTGAAGAGATGACCCTGGGCTTCGATGGCGTCACCACCGGTGCGTCCAACGACATCATGCGTGCCAGCCAGATAGCGCGAAACATGGTGACCAAGTGGGGGTTATCGGAAAAACTCGGTCCATTGATGTACGCCGAAGAAGAGGGCGAAGTGTTCCTTGGTCGTGGCGGCGGTGGTCAGCACGCCAGTTTCTCTGGCGAGACGGCCAAGCTGATCGACTCCGAAGTGCGCAGCATCATTGACCAGTGCTACGGCACGGCCAAGCAGATCCTCACGGATAACCGCGACAAGCTTGATGCGATGGCGGATGCCTTGATGAAGTACGAGACGATCGATGCCGATCAGATCGATGACATCATGGCAGGTCGTACGCCTCGCGAACCTCGCGACTGGTCTGGCGGCAACGACACTTCCGGCACGCCTCCGGTGGTGCAGGATGGGCGTCCGGAAACACCTATCGGCGGTCCGGCTGCTGACGTTTAAGGTTTGAAATGACTTCTGTTCAGTCCTCGACCCGGTTGCCTTGCGGCAACCGGGTTCTTGATTTGGCCCAGACGCATGTCATGGGCATTCTCAATGTCACTCCCGATTCCTTTTCCGATGGCGGTCGATACAGCCAGCTGGACGCGGCCCTGCGCCACGCCGAGGCGATGGTGGCGGCCGGTGCGACGCTGATCGACGTCGGTGGCGAATCGACCCGGCCCGGTGCCAGGGCCGTTTCGCCGCTTGAAGAGCTCGAGCGTGTAGCGCCTATCGTTGAGCGCATCAGTCGCGAACTGGATGTGATTATCTCGGTCGATACCTCCACGCCTGCCGTCATGCGTGAAACCGCAAGGCTGGGGGCGGGGTTGATCAATGACGTACGCTCGTTGCGTCGAGATGGTGCTCTGGATGCAGCGGCGGCCACCGGTTTGCCGGTGTGCCTGATGCATATGCTCGGCGAGCCGGGCGACATGCAGGACAACCCTCAGTACCAGGATGTTACGAAAGAGGTCGGCGAGTTTCTTGCCGAACGCATGGTTCAGTGTGCATCGGTAGGTATCCCTGCTGAGCGGATCATTCTTGATCCGGGCTTCGGCTTCGCGAAAACCCTGCAGCACAACCTAAGCTTGTTTAAACACATGGAGGCCCTGCATGCCTTGGGGCGGCCCCTGTTGGTCGGGGTGTCGCGAAAAAGCATGATCGGGCAGGCGTTGAATCGTCCGGTGGGTGAGCGTCTGCATGGCGGTCTGGCACTTGCGGCACTGGCTTCGGTCAAAGGTGCGCGTATATTGCGCGTCCATGATGTGGCGGAAACAGTCGACGTGGTGCGGATGATTGCCGCCGTAGAATCAGCCGAATAAGAATGATGGAGTACTTATGAGCAAGAAATACTTTGGCACCGACGGCATTCGTGGTCGGGTCGGTCAATACCCGATCACTCCTGATTTCATGCTCAAGCTTGGCTGGGCGGCAGGCATGGCATTTCGCAGCATGGGCGCCTGCAAGGTGCTCGTGGGCAAGGACACCCGTATCTCCGGTTATATGTTCGAGTCGGCGCTTGAGGCTGGGCTGACCTCGGCCGGTGCTGATGTGATGCTGTTGGGGCCAATGCCGACTCCGGCCATCGCCTATTTGACGCGGACCTTTCATGCCGAAGCCGGCATCGTGATCAGCGCTTCGCATAACCCTCATGACGACAACGGCATCAAGTTTTTCTCTGGTAAGGGCACAAAGCTCCCGGATGAAGTCGAGCTGATGATCGAAGAACTGCTCGACACCCCGATGACCGTGGTTGAGTCGAGCAAGATCGGCAAGGTGTCGCGAGTCAACGATGCCTCGGGCCGTTATATTGAATTCTGCAAGAGCAGCGTTCCGGCCGGCACCAGTTTTGCCGGCCTGAAGATCGTGCTCGATTGTGCCCATGGTGCGACCTATAAAGTGGCGCCTAGCGTGTTCCGTGAGTTGGGGGCGGATGTTGTTGTGCTTTCTGCCAATCCCAACGGCCTGAACATCAATGACAATTGCGGTTCGACCCATATGGCGCCGCTGCAAGCGGCCGTACTGGCCGAGTGCGCCGATTTGGGTATCGCCTTCGACGGTGATGGTGATCGGGTGCAGATGGTTGATCACACCGGCGCTGTCGTCGATGGTGATGAGCTGCTGTTCATCATCGCTCGCGACCTGCAAGAGCGTGGCAAGTTGCAGGGCGGTGTGGTCGGTACGCTGATGAGTAACCTGGGGCTGGAGTTGGCCCTGGCGGATCTGGCGATTCCTTTTGTGCGGGCCAACGTTGGTGACCGTTACGTCATCTCCGAGTTGCTGGAGCGCGATTGGCTGGTGGGTGGTGAGAACTCGGGGCACATTGTCTGCTTCAGTCACACCACTACCGGTGATGCGATCATTGCTGCATTGCAGGTATTGATGGCGCTGAAGCGGCGCGCAGAAGGCCTGGCTCAGTCGCGTCAGGCGTTGCGCAAGTGCCCTCAGGTGTTGATCAATGTGCGGTTTGGCGGTGGTGCGAGCCCGCTTGAGCATCCGACTGTCAAGGAGGCCAGTGATCGTGTCACTCAAGCGATGGCGGGCCGCGGGCGCGTGTTGTTGCGCAAGTCCGGGACAGAGCCGCTGGTGCGTGTCATGGTCGAAGGCGAGGACGAAACGCAGGTTCGCGATTACGCCGAAGAGCTGGCAAAACTGGTAACTGAAGTTTCTGCCTGATTTCGGCTTGCCAGCCATGATTGTGTTGGGTAACATCTGCGCCCACTTTGACCGACGAGGTACAGCATGCGTCGCCCTATGGTAGCTGGTAACTGGAAGATGCACGGTACCCGCGCCAGCGTCGCTGAGCTGATCGACGGCCTTCGTCATCTGGCCTTGCCGAGCGGTGTTGATGTCGCGGTGTTCCCGCCTTGCTTGTATATCAATCAAGTGATTGATGGTTTGCAAGGGAAGTCGATTTCGGTCGGCGCGCAGAACTCTGCGATTGAATCCGGGCAGGGTGCGTTGACAGGTGAGATTTCACCGAGTCAGTTAGTGGATGCAGGTTGTTCCCTGGTGCTTGTCGGGCACTCCGAGCGCCGCCAGATAATGGGCGAGCTCGACGGGACGCTGAATCGCAAATTTGCGGCAGCACAGGCGTGTGGTTTGATTCCGGTGTTGTGTGTAGGGGAAACCCTCGAGCAGCGCGAGGCTGGAAAAACTCTTGAGGTTGTCGGGCGTCAGCTGGGCAGCATCATCGAGGAGCTGGGTGTTGGTGCTTTTGCAAAGGCAGTGATTGCTTACGAGCCGGTCTGGGCCATTGGTACCGGGCTGACTGCTTCGCCGCAACAAGCGCAGGATGTGCACGCAGCCATTCGCGCCCAGTTGGCGGCAGAGAATTCTGAAGTCGCACAAGGTGTGCGGCTTCTATACGGCGGCAGCGTGAAGGCGGCCAATGCGGCCGAACTGTTCGGCATGCCGGATATCGATGGGGGGCTCATTGGTGGGGCTTCCCTGAATGCAGATGAGTTCGGTGCGATTTGTCGCGCCGCGGGAAACTGAAAAAATGCTGGAAACAGTCGTAGTCGTTTTTCATCTGCTGGGTGCGTTGGGCGTAGTTGCTCTGGTATTGCTGCAGCAGGGTAAAGGTGCGGACGCTGGTGCATCTTTCGGAGCAGGTGCTTCAAATACTGTGTTCGGAAGCCAAGGTACCTCTACCTTTCTTAGTAAGTTTACTGCTATACTTGCCGCCGGTTTCTTCATGACCAGCTTGGGGTTAGGTTACTTTGCTAAAGAGAAAGCTCACCAGCTGACTCAAGTAGGTTTGCCAAACCCGGCAGTGTTGGAAGTTCCAAAGCAAAAACCGGCTTCTGATGATGTCCCGGTGCTTCAAGAGCAAAAGTCGGCTACTCCAGCGACTGACGTGCCTCCAGCTCAAGAGCAGAAGTAAGAAGAGTTTCAAACGTAGTATTGCCGAGGTGGTGGAATTGGTAGACACGCAACCTTGAGGTGGTTGTGCCCATAGGGTGTAGGGGTTCGAGTCCCCTTCTCGGTACCAATTATCAGGAGAGCCCGCTGTTGCGGGCTTTCTTGTAGGTGGAAGGTTACATTGACCCTGTCAGGGATCGGTCGTATACTTCCGCCCCAGCTTTGTCGCGGGGTGGAGCAGTCTGGTAGCTCGTCGGGCTCATAACCCGAAGGTCGTCGGTTCAAATCCGGCCCCCGCAACCAGTTTAAGGAGCCCCTTTTCAGGGGCTTTTTGTTAGCTGGACACTTTCAACGCCGCTATTCGGCGGCGTTTCAAGGATGGGCGTTTCGCCCATTTTTTTATTTTGCATAGCATGCACATACATGCACGAGGGGGTTCAGGTGTCGAGCAAGCTAGAAGAGTTGCAGGCCTTGCTGGCCCCGGTGGTCGTGGCCCTAGGCTATGAATGCTGGGGTATTGAGTTTTCGGCTCAAGGTCGCCACTCAATGTTGCGCGTTTATATCGATAAAGAAGGCGGCGTGCTGGTGGACGATTGTGCCATCGTCAGTCGCCAGATCAGCGGTGTGCTGGATGTTGAAGATCCAATCTCCGTTGAATACACCCTTGAAGTTTCCTCGCCTGGCATGGAACGCCCACTGTTCACTCTTGAGCAGTTTGCAAAATTTGCCGGTGAACAAGTGAAGATCAAGCTGCGCTCGCCTTTTGAAGGTCGACGCAACTTTCAGGGCCTTCTGCGCGGTGTAGAAGAGCAGGACGTCGTGGTGCAGGTTGAAGACCATGAGTTCCTGTTGCCGATCGATATGATCGACAAGGCCAACATTATTCCCAGTTTTGACTGAGACGCGGATCCCGCGGATCCAATGGCTTGCGAAAGGCGAGGCGTACGATGAGCAAAGAAGTACTGCTGGTTGTTGAGTCGGTATCCAATGAAAAGGGCGTACCGGCAAACGTAATTTTTGAAGCGCTGGAGCTGGCTCTGGCCACTGCTACCAAAAAGCGTTTCGAGGACGAAGTCGATCTGCGTGTGGAAATCAATCGCCACACCGGTGCTTATGAGACATTCCGTCGCTGGACGGTCGTCGAAGAAGCAGACCTGGACGATCCGGCTATCGAAACCTGGCCGAGCAAGGTTGCGCAAACGCATCCTGGCGCCAAGGTCGGTGACGTTGTCGAAGAAAAAATCGAATCCATCGAGTTCGGCCGCATTGCTGCACAGACTGCCAAGCAAGTCATCGTGCAGAAAGTTCGCGAAGCCGAGCGTGCTCAAGTCGTTGATGCCTATCGCGAGCGTCTGGGGGAAATCATCTCCGGCACCGTGAAGAAAGTCACCCGCGACAACGTGATCGTCGACCTGGGCAATAACGCAGAAGCGTTGCTGGCCCGTGAAGACATCATCTCTCGCGAAACCTTCCGGGTTGGCGTGCGTCTGCGTGCGCTGCTCAAGGAAATCCGCACCGAGAACCGCGGCCCGCAGCTGATCCTGTCGCGTACCGCGCCGGAAATGCTGATTGAGTTGTTCCGCATCGAAGTGCCGGAAATCGCTGAAGGCCTGATCGAAGTAATGGCTGCGTCCCGTGACCCGGGTTCGCGTGCCAAGATCGCGGTCCGCTCCAAAGACAAACGCATCGATCCGCAAGGCGCTTGCATCGGTATGCGCGGTTCGCGCGTCCAGGCAGTGTCCGGCGAGTTGGGCGGTGAGCGTGTGGACATCGTCCTGTGGGACGATAACCCTGCTCAGTTCGTGATCAATGCAATGTCGCCGGCTGAAGTGGCGGCAATTATCGTTGACGAAGATGCCCATGCAATGGACATCGCCGTTGGCGCAGACAATCTGGCTCAGGCCATCGGTCGCGGTGGTCAGAACGTGCGTCTGGCTAGCCAGTTGACTGGCTGGACCCTGAACGTGATGACCGAATCGGACATCCAGGCTAAGCAACAAGCAGAAACCGGCGACATCCTGCGCAACTTCATCGACGAGCTGGAAGTCGACGAAGACCTGGCACAGGTGCTGGTAGATGAAGGTTTCACCAGCCTGGAAGAGATTGCCTACGTACCGTTGGAAGAAATGCTCAACATCGACGGCTTTGACGAAGAAACCGTCAACGAGCTTCGCGCTCGCGCCAAGGATCGTTTGTTGACCAAAGCCATCGCTACTGAGGAAAAGCTGGCAGACGCCCATCCGGCCGAAGACCTGCTCTCGCTTGAGGGTATGGACAAGGATTTGGCGATGGAACTGGCGGTGCGCGGCGTAATTACCCGCGAAGACCTGGCCGAGCAGTCTATTGACGACCTGCTCGACATCGACGGCATTGACGATGATCGTGCCGGCAAGTTGATCATGGCCGCCCGAGCCCACTGGTTCGAGTAATTAGGCGCGGCCTGAGGAGAGAAGTGCATGACGCAAGTCACGGTGAAACAACTGGCCGATGAGGTCAAAACACCGGTAGAGCGCCTGTTGCAGCAGATGCGTGAGGCAGGTCTGCCGCACACCGCCGCCGAAGAACATGTGACTGACAGTGAGAAGCAATCTTTGCTGACTCACTTGAAAAGCAGCCACAAGGCGAAAGTGGAAGAACCACGCAAGATCACGCTGCAGCGTAAAACCACCAGCACCCTGCGTGTTGCTGGCAGCAAAAGCATCAGCGTTGAAGTACGCAAGAAGAAAGTCTTCGTGCAGCGCAGCCCGGAAGAAATCGAAGCCGAGCGCAAACGCGAACTGGAAGAACGTCGCGCAGTAGAAAATGCTGCACGTCAGAAGGCTGAAGAAGAAGCCAAGCGTCGCGCCGAAGAAGAAGCGCGTCGCCAGCCTGCTGCTGCGCAAACCGCTCCTGTCGAAGCTGTCGCAGCGCCTGTTGCAGTTGCCGAACCTGTGCGTGAAAGCGCCCCGGTCGTGGCCGCTGCACCTGCAGCCGACACTCGCAAGCGCGACGAGCAGCGTCGTCCGGACAAACCACGTGCCGACGATAGCAATCGTCGTGGCAGTGGCGATGGCGAGCGCAAAAACGCTCCGCATCGTGCTTCGGTCAAGGAAAAAGCGCCTGCTCCACGCGTTGCCCCACGTACTACCGACGAAGAAAGCGATGGCTTCCGTCGTGGTGGTCGCGGCAAGGCCAAGCTGAAGAAACGCAACGCCCACGGTTTCCAGAGCCCAACCGGCCCTGTTGTGCGCGAAGTGAAGATCGGCGAGACCATCACTGTTGGCGATCTCGCCCAGCAGATGTCGGTCAAGGCTGCTGAAATCATCAAGTTCATGTTCAAACTGGGTACCCCAGCGACCATCAACCAGGTATTGGATCAGGAAACTGCCCAACTGGTTGCTGAAGAGCTGGGCCACAAAGTGACCCTGGTCAGCGACACCGCCCTGGAAGATTCCCTGGCAGAGTCCCTGAAGTTTGAAGGTGAGACGTTCTCCCGTGCACCGGTTGTGACCGTAATGGGTCACGTTGACCACGGTAAGACCTCGCTGCTCGACTACATCCGTCGTGCCAAGGTTGCTGCTGGCGAAGCCGGTGGTATCACCCAGCACATCGGTGCATACCACGTTGAAACCGAACGCGGCATGGTCACCTTCCTCGACACCCCTGGTCACGCCGCGTTTACCGCCATGCGTGCCCGTGGTGCCAAGGCGACCGACATCGTGATCCTGGTGGTTGCAGCGGACGACGGCGTAATGCCGCAGACCGTTGAAGCTGTTCAGCACGCTCAGGCGGCTGGCGTACCTCTGGTTGTTGCAGTGAACAAAATCGACAAGCCGGGCGCCGATCTCGATCGCATCCGTAGCGAATTGTCGGTTCACGGCGTGACTTCGGAAGAGTGGGGCGGCGACACCCCGTTCGTATCGGTTTCGGCGAAAGTCGGTACCGGCGTGGATGAGTTGCTCGAAGCTGTTCTGCTGCAAGCTGAAGTTCTCGAACTGAAAGCGACCCCTTCGGCTCCTGGTCGTGGTGTTGTGGTTGAATCGCGTCTCGACAAAGGTCGTGGCCCGGTTGCAACCGTTCTGGTTCAAGACGGTACCCTGCGCCAGGGCGACATGGTGCTGGTCGGTTCGAACTATGGCCGCGTTCGCGCCATGCTCGACGAGAACGGCAAGCCAATCAAGGAAGCCGGTCCTTCCATCCCTGTCGAGATCCTCGGCCTGGACGGTACTCCGGACGCTGGCGACGAGATGAGCGTAGTTGCTGACGAGAAGAAAGCCCGTGAAGTGGCTCTGTTCCGTCAAGGCAAGTTCCGCGAAGTCAAACTGGCCCGTGCTCACGCCGGCAAGCTTGAAAACATCTTCGAGAACATGGGTCAGGAAGAGAAGAAGACGCTCAACATCGTCCTCAAATCCGACGTCCGTGGTTCGCTGGAAGCGTTGAACGGTGCCTTGAATGGCCTGGGTAACGACGAAGTGCAAGTGCGTGTGGTCGGTGGCGGTGTCGGTGGTATCACCGAATCCGACGCCAACCTGGCACTGGCCTCCAACGCTGTACTGTTCGGCTTCAACGTGCGTGCCGATGCCGGCGCTCGCAAGATCGTCGAGCAGGAAGGTCTGGATATGCGTTACTACAACGTGATCTACGACATCATCGAAGACGTCAAGAAAGCCCTTACCGGTATGCTGGGCAGCGATGTTCGCGAGAACATCCTGGGTACCGCTGAAGTGCGTGACGTGTTCCGTTCGCCGAAGTTTGGTGCGATCGCCGGTTGCATGGTTATCGAAGGTGTTGTTCACCGTAACCGTCCAATCCGTGTACTGCGTGAAGACATCGTTATCTTCGAAGGCGAGCTGGAATCCCTGCGCCGCTTCAAGGATGACGCTTCCGAAGTACGTGCCGGCATGGAATGCGGTATCGGCGTGAAGAGCTACAACGACGTCAAAGTCGGTGACAAGATCGAAGTCTTCGAGAAGGTTCAGGTTGCTCGCAGCCTCTAACTCGCGTACTTCAAGAGCCGTGATGGCCAGCCGCATGCAATTGCGCGGCGCATCAGTCGGACTCTAAACGCAACGCCCGGTCTGGCTTTTGTCAGGCCGGGCGTTTGCCGCTTTCAGACCCTTCGGGTTTCACCGTGGGGCAGTAACAGGTAACAAGACATGGCAAAAGAATATAGCCGTACCCAACGTATCGGCGATCAGATGCAGCGTGAGCTGGCACAGCTGATCCGTCGTGAAGTCAAAGACCCGCGCGTCGGGCTGGTCACCATTACCGCTGTTGAAGTCAGCCGTGACGTCGGTCACGCCAAGATCTTCATCACCGTGATGGGGCAGGACAGCCGTGACGATATCGCGCAAAGCATCAAGGTGCTCAACTCCGCCGCCGGTTTCCTGCGCATGCAGTTGGCTCGCGAGATGAAATTGCGCAGCGTTCCACAGTTGCACTTCCATTACGACGAAAGTGTCGTGCGTGGTGCGCACCTGTCGGCCCTGATCGAACGCGCGGTGGCTGAAGACAATCAGCACCCGGTAGCGGCTGAACCCGAAGACGCCAAGGAGTAATCGGTGGCTCAGGTCAAACGTATCCGTCGTAACGTCAGCGGTATCATCCTGCTCGACAAGCCGTTGGGGTTCACTTCCAACGCGGCGTTGCAGAAGGTCCGCTGGTTGCTCAATGCCGAGAAGGCCGGGCACACCGGCAGTCTCGATCCGCTGGCCACTGGCGTGTTGCCGTTGTGCTTCGGCGAGGCCACCAAGTTCTCGCAATACCTGCTCGATTCCGACAAGGGTTATGAAACCCTGGCGCAACTGGGCAAGACCACCACCACGGCGGATGCCGAAGGTGAGGTTTTGCTGGAACGTCCGGTGACCGTTGGTCGTGCCGATATCGAAGCTGTGTTGCCGAAATTTCGTGGGCAAATCAGTCAGATACCGCCGATGTACTCGGCACTCAAGCGCGATGGGCAGCCGCTGTACAAGCTGGCCCGTGCAGGTGAAGTAGTGGAGCGCGAACCGCGTTCTGTTACTATTGCGCGCTTGGAATTACTGGCCTTTGAGGGTGATACTGCGCGGCTTGCGGTGGATTGCAGCAAAGGCACCTATATCCGTACCCTGGTGGAGGATATCGGTGAGCAACTCGGTTGTGGCGCTTACGTGGCTGAATTGCGACGTACCCAGGCCGGGCCTTTCACGCTTGCACAGACCGTCACTCTGGAAGAGCTGGAAGCGGTACATGCCGAAGGCGGCAACGAAGCGGTCGACCGCTTCCTGATGCCATCGGACAGCGGCCTGCTGGATTGGCCACTGTTGCAGTTCTCGGAAGCGAGCGCGTTCTACTGGCTCAACGGCCAGCCGGTACGTGCCCCGGATGCACCGAAATTTGGCATGGTACGGGTACAGGATCACAATGGTCGCTTCATCGGTATCGGTGAAGTGAGCGAAGACGGGCGCATCGCGCCACGTCGACTGATTCGGTCAGAATGACCGAACGAGGGTGGCTGTTAACAGGCACGGTCACTACTCATTTTTAGATACAGGGATTTGTCCCTGGCCTGTTGAAACTGTTTTTCTGAAACAGTTTCCTGATAAAAGGATTGCCTCATGGCTCTCGACGTTCAAGAAAAAGCTCAAATCGTAGCTGACTACCAGCAAGCTGTTGGTGACACTGGTTCGCCAGAAGTGCAAGTTGCACTGCTGACCGCCAACATCAACAAACTGCAAGGTCACTTCAAGGCCAACGGTAAAGATCACCACTCCCGTCGTGGTCTGATCCGCATGGTTAACCAGCGTCGTAAGCTGCTGGACTACCTGAAAGGCAAGGACGTGAGCCGTTACAGCGCTCTGATCGCTCGCCTGGGTCTGCGTCGCTAATAAGCGATTGCGCTAGAGGTTGGTTGTTTGCTGTGTGCCAGCGGGTTTCCCGCAGGTACATGGCAGGCTCCCAGCCTCAAGTTTTATCTGGACAATAGTTTTACCCTGGACAATGACAGTCGGGCCGATTCCCGGCGTTGCCCAAGAATTTCGCAAGAAACCAGTTCCCCCAAGAGCCACAAAGAAGGTAGGACACCGTGAACCCGGTAATCAAAAAATTCCAGTTCGGTCAGTCGACCGTTACCCTCGAGACTGGCCGTATCGCCCGTCAGGCCTCCGGCGCAGTATTGGTCACCGTTGACGACGACGTCAGCGTATTGGTGACCGTAGTCGGTGCCAAACAAGCTGATCCAGGCAAGGGCTTCTTCCCTCTGTCTGTTCACTACCAGGAAAAGACTTACGCTGCCGGCAAGATCCCTGGCGGTTTCTTCAAGCGTGAAGGCCGTCCTTCCGAGAAAGAAACCCTGACTTCCCGATTGATCGACCGTCCGATCCGTCCGCTGTTCCCTGAAGGTTTCATGAACGAAGTGCAGGTTGTCTGCACCGTCGTTTCCACCAGCAAGAAGACCGATCCGGACATCGCTGCGATGATCGGTACCTCGGCTGCGCTGGCTATCTCCGGCATTCCTTTCGATGGCCCGATCGGCGCTGCCCGCGTTGCGTTCCACGAAAGCACCGGTTACCTGCTGAACCCGACTTACGAACAACTGAAAGCTTCGAGCCTGGACATGGTCGTTGCCGGTACTTCGGAAGCCGTGTTGATGGTTGAATCGGAAGCCAAAGAGCTGACCGAAGACCAGATGCTGGGTGCGGTACTGTTTGCTCACGACGAGTTCCAGGTGGTGATCAACGCCGTTAAAGAACTGGCCGCTGAAGCTGCCAAGCCGACCTGGACCTGGGCTCCACAGCCAGAAGCCACTGCTCTGCTGGGCGCTATCCGTGCCGAGTTCGGCGAAGCGATCTCTCAGGCTTACACCATCACCATCAAGGCCGACCGTTACGCTCGCTTGGGCGAACTGAAAGACCAGGTGGTTGCCAAGCTGTCCGGTGAAGAAGGCCAGCCTTCCGCTGCTGACGTCAAAGCTGCTTTCGGCGAAATCGAATACCGCACCGTTCGCGAAAACATCGTTAACGGCAAGCCACGTATCGACGGCCGCGACACCCGTACCGTACGTCCGCTGAACATCGAAGTGGGTGTTCTGCCGAAGACCCACGGTTCGGCACTGTTCACCCGTGGCGAAACCCAGGCTCTGGTCGTCGCGACACTGGGCACCGCCCGTGACGCACAGCTGCTGGACACACTGGAAGGCGAGAAAAAAGACCCGTTCATGCTGCACTACAACTTCCCTCCGTTCTCGGTAGGCGAGTGTGGTCGCATGGGTGGCGCTGGTCGTCGCGAAATCGGTCACGGCCGTCTGGCCCGTCGTTCGGTTCAGGCCATGCTGCCTGCTGCCGACGTGTTCCCGTACACCATCCGTGTTGTATCGGAAATCACCGAGTCCAACGGTTCGAGCTCCATGGCTTCTGTCTGCGGCGCTTCCCTGGCGCTGATGGACGCCGGTGTACCGATGAAGGCACCGGTTGCCGGTATCGCCATGGGTCTGGTTAAAGAAGGCGAGAAATTCGCCGTCCTGACTGACATCCTGGGTGACGAAGACCACCTGGGCGACATGGACTTCAAAGTGGCCGGTACCGCCAAAGGTGTTACCGCGCTGCAGATGGACATCAAGATCAAGGGCATCACCGAAGAAATCATGGAAATCGCTCTGGGCCAAGCCCTGGAAGCGCGCCTGAACATCCTCGGCCAGATGAACCAGATCATTGGCCAGTCGCGTACCGAACTGTCGGAAAACGCTCCGACCATGATCGCGATGAAAATCGACACCGACAAAATCCGTGATGTCATCGGTAAAGGCGGCGCGACCATTCGTGCGATCTGTGAAGAGACCAAGGCTTCGATCGACATCGAAGACGACGGCTCGATCAAGATCTTCGGCGAAACCAAGGAAGCGGCTGAAGCTGCACGCCAGCGCGTTCTGGGCATCACCGCTGAAGCTGAAATCGGCAAGATCTACGTCGGTAAGGTTGAGCGCATCGTCGACTTCGGCGCGTTCGTCAACATCCTGCCGGGCAAGGACGGTCTGGTTCACATCTCGATGCTGAGCGACGCTCGCGTTGAGAAAGTGACCGACATCCTGAAAGAAGGCCAGGAAGTGGAAGTTCTGGTACTGGACGTGGACAACCGCGGCCGTATCAAGCTGTCCATCAAAGACGTAGCAGCGGCCAAGGCTTCGGGCGTTTAATTACCCCCGCGCCTGACCGTTGAACAGCAAAACGCCCCGACTGGTTCGGGGCGTTTTGCTGTGTGCAGGAAAAAGCTGAGCGTGGAATTTGGTGTGGCGAGGGAGCTTGCTCCCGCCGGGTTGCGAAGCGACCCCACTGTTTTACGACTGCTGCGCAGCCGAGCGGGAGCAAGCTCCCTCGCCACAAGTTGCCGGACCTCGAGACCGGTGCTAGGTTTAGCCCACAGCCCGTGTAGCTCAGCCGGTAGAGCAGCGCACTCGTAACGCGAAGGTCGCAGGTTCGATTCCTGTCTCGGGCACCATTTCCCCCGCTTACTTCACCTTTCTGCTCAGCTCCTCGACGGTGCGCTTGAGCTGATCCATCGCGCGATCCTGATCGCTGATTTCCCGTTTAAGACTGGAGATCTCGCTGTTGTTCGAGCTGGAGCTGGAACCGCTGTTGCGCTTGAGCTCTTCCACTTGTTTGGTGAGAGTGTTCAGGTCGCGTTCCTGTTCATTGACCGTGCGCTTGAGATCATCAATCTCCTTGCTGCTGGAGCTGGTGCTGGAACCACTGTTGCGTTTGAGTTCTTCGATCTGACGGGCCTGTTCGCTGATAGTGCGCTTCTGGCTTTCGAGTTCGCTGGCATTGGCCTTCACGGTTTTTTGCAGGTTTTCCAGATCATCGATGCTGACACTGGTTCTGACGAGCGTGTCCTTGCCGTATGAATTGTGGAGGGCGGAGATTTTGTCGGAGTACAGCGAAGGGTCAGAGGCGACTTCGACAGCCGCTTGAGCTGCGCTGGCCAATGTCAGGCTGCCGAGCAGCAGGGTAGCAGCGGCAAGACGGGTAGACGAAAGCTTCGAAAAACTGCGCATCACTGGGGTTCCTTGTGAAGTGCCGATATGGCACATCGCTATGACTTGGGATTTGAATTTATGTTCCCCGAGGTCTCCAGCATCTCTTGCACACAGCTTTTTGCGGGATAGATGTAAAGAGCCGTGTAAATCGTCGGCAAAACGTCCTATATTCGTTGCCTGCATGAGCATCGCCCAGCAGTTTTCAGATGATCCCGAATGGTTCTGAAGGCCAGACAAACCGGGCTTCAAACGGTTTTTTTGCGTCAGAGAGATCCTTGATGATCCAGATCCATCTTCCATTCCCCAGATCAGCGAGAACGCCATGACCGTTAAAGAATTGACCCAAGAAGCCAGACACGAAGAAGCCCTGAAAAAGTACGTACTGGATGCACCCCAGTTACTGGAAGAGATCAAGGACTTGCCTGCCGACGATCAGAAAGACCAGATCCAGTGGGCATTCGAGGATGAGGCAGAAGCCCAGGGCTTGCAGCCTTGGGAACTGACGCTCAAGTACACCTCAACCCCGGAAGAGTTTGAGGCCGCTCGCCTGGCACTGCACAAGGAGGCGGCCGAGGTATTGGGTGTCGAGTGGGAAGAGTACTGCGAGATGAACAATCTGGTGGTCTGAAAAAAACGCCAGCCTTCATGAGGCTGGCGTTTTTGATTATCAGGGGCGTGATCAGAGACTCAGGCGCATCGACAGATCCACCGCCTTCACATCCTTGGTCATCGCACCAATCGAAATGTAATCCACCCCGGTTTGCGCAATCGGCAGCAACGTACTTTCGTTGATGCCGCCACTGGCCTCCAGTTTTGCCTTGCCGGCGTTCAGGCGCACGGCTTCGCGCATGTCATCCAGGCTCAGTTCATCGAGCATGATGATGTCGGCCCCCGCCGCCAGAGCTTCTTTGAGCTCCGCCAGGTTCTCCACTTCGATCTCCACCGGTTTACCCGGAGCGATCTTGTGCGCGGCAGCAATAGCCTCAGGGATGCCACCGCAGGCGGCGATATGGTTTTCCTTGATCAGGAAGGCGTCATACAGGCCGATGCGGTGGTTGTAGCAACCGCCGCAGGTCACGGCGTATTTCTGGGCCAGACGCAGCCCCGGCAGGGTTTTGCGGGTATCGAGCAACTTCACTTGGGTTTGGGCGACGAAATCCGCCAGGTACTGCGCGCGAGTGGCCACGCCCGAGAGCAGTTGCAGGAAGTTCAGCGCGCTGCGTTCGCCGGTGAGCAGCGAGCGTGCCGGGCCTTCGAGGTGGAACAGCGCCTGATTGGGTTTCACCCGCTCGCCATCGCTCACCTGCCAGTGCACGGCGACCCGCGGATCCAGCTGCCGAAACACGGCATCGACCCACGCAGTGCCGCTGATGACGGCAGCGTCGCGGGTGATGATGGTGGCTTTGGCCAGACGTTCGGCCGGGATCAGTTGCGCGGTGATGTCGCCGCTGCCGATGTCCTCGAGCAACGCACGGCGCACGTTGGCTTCGATTTCGGCGGTCAAATCGGCGAGACGTAGATTCGGCATAACGGGCTCCACAAACAAAGTGGCCCGATTATAGGGCCATGGCGCGAGGCAACCCAAGGCATCAACAACCATCCCGTCGTTCGCAAACCTGCATTTGGTCGATTCGCGTGAGCAATTGGCGCTAAGCAAGGGTCACTCATAAACGTCTATTCCTTGGTGACGCGCAGAGTCAGCTGGCACAAGGGGGGGCTTTTGTCGATAATCCGCCTTGCATTTGACGTCATGGCTTTGACGTGAACCGAAGAATCACCGTTTCAGGAGGCTTGGATGCACAACGACGGGAATGTAGTGCCTTTGCACAAGGCGACTACCGATCAGGCGACTCATTCGCTGCTCGCCCGCCTGCCTGTGATTCTGCTTCAGGTTCGCGACAAAGCTGCCCAACAGCTCAAGCAGGGTTTGCAGGAGCTGTTCGATAACGCCGACGACACCTTGTTCGAAATGGCCGACCGGGCCCGGAACGATGTCGAGCAAAACATCTTCTTCGAAGCCATGCGCGATTTGCGCCTCAAGCGCAAAAATATCGAGCGCGGTTTTCTTGAGCAGTTCCTCGAGGCTTTCCTCAGGCTCACGCAGTGCGACACCTCACAGGCTGCCTTGCCCCGGGTATTGGCTTTCGATACCTCGGTGTCGCTATCCCATGACGACATGGAGCGTAATGTGGCGGTGGAGGTCATGGTCGGCAAAGTGCTGAACCGTGATGGTTTCGCCCTCGACCAGCTCACCGCCCGACTGAGCACCTTGCTGGGCAAGAAATTGGTCGAACAGCACAACCCCCTGGGGCCGACGCTGCTCTGCGAGTATTTTCTGCAGGCGGGGCGCAACCTGGGGATGGAGATCAAGGTCAAGCTGATCATCCTCAAGCTGTTCGAGCGCTATGTGCTCAGCAACGCCGATCAGCTCTACGCCGAGGCCAATCAACTGCTGATCGCCACCGGTGTGCTGCCGGACCTCAAGCCCGCCCCGGCGCGACGTGCCACTGATCGAGCGGCTGCCAGTGCTCACGCCGACCCTGTCGAGGCAGGGAGTCGCAGCGGCAATCCACAGATTGACGAGGGGGTGCAGGAAGTTTTCGCCGCCTTGCAGGAGTTGCTGCTCCATGTGCGCGGCAGCGTTGCGCCGACCCTGGAGGTCAGTGCCCAGACCCAGCCCATTTCTACCCGCGATCTGCTGCGACTGCTCTCGCACTTGCAGCAATACGTGCCGGCGCTGGCGGTTCAGGACGACTTCGACCTGCGTAACCAGCTCGAACTGCTGCTGACCCGGGTCAGCGTCAAAAGCGGCAGGTCGCGGGTGGTCGGGGTGGCTGATGAAGACGTGATCAACCTGATCGCCATGCTCTTCGAATGCATTCTCGATGACCGCAACCTGCCGGACTCCCTCAAGGCGCTGATCGGCCGCTTGCAGATTCCGATGCTGAAAGTTGCGGTGCTCGACAAGAGTTTTTTCAGCCGCAGCAGCCATCCCGCCCGGCGCTTGCTCAACGAAATCGCCGCGGCGGCCATGGGCTGGGGCGAGTGCGATGACCATCAGCGCGACAGTCTGTACCTGCGCATTGAGCAGGTGGTGCAGCGCTTGTTGAACGACTTTGTCGATGACCCGGCGATCTTTTCCGAACTGCTGGCGGATTTCCTCGCCTTCACCAATGACGAGCGTCGTCGCAGTGAATTGCTGGAGCAGCGCACCCGAGACGCCGAAGAAGGCCGTGCCAGGACCGAACTGGCCCGTCAGCGCGTCGAGCAGGCGTTGAATCAGGTGTTGGTGGGCAAGGTTTTGCCGCACAGCGTGGTGGTGTTTGTTCAGGAGGCCTGGAGCAAAGTGCTGTTGCTGACCGGCCTCAAGCACGGTGATCAGTCCGCCGAATGGCACGCCGATGTGCAGACCATGGAGCAGTTGATCTGGAGCGTTCAGCGCCATGACGAACCCGATGCGAGCCTGCGCTTGTTGGCGCTGGTGCCAGGGTTGCTCAAGTCGTTGCGCGATGGGCTGAACAGCTCGGCATTCGACCCGTTCGCCACCAGCGAGTTTTTCAGCGAGCTGGAAGCCCTGCACGTTCAACTGTTTGAGCGTCCGGGCCAGAACAGCTCGCCTGTCGAGGGGCCGATGATGGTGGAAGTGCAGGAGGAAATCGTGCTTCGTACTGCTGACGAAGGCCCGGTCGAAACCGCCTCGGTGCGTTTGCCGGAGGATGATGTCGCGCTACTGCAAGTCGATCAACTGCGCCCGGGGTGCTGGGTCGAGTTTCAGGAAGACGAGGAAAACACCCTGCGTTGTAAATTGGCGGCGATCATTGAAACCACCGGCAAGTACATCTTTGTCGACCGCACCGGAATGAAAGTGCTGGAGCACAACCGTACCGGCCTGGCCCTGGAGTTTCGGCGTGGCGCGGTGCGCACGCTGGACGACACCTTGCTGTTCGATCGGGCGCTGGAATCGGTGTTGGGCAACCTGCGGCGTCTCAATCGCGGCAAGTGATCGCGCGCCGAGGGTCTATCGCGGCATACTGGGCGCCAACACAGTCGTCGTTGAAGGAGCCTGTATGCAGTTGGACCCCGCGAGTGGTTGGTGTCAGGGTGTGCGTTTATGCCCTTCGCCCAACTTCAATGCGCGCCCCGAGGGCGAGATTTCCCTGCTGGTGATCCACAACATCAGTCTGCCGCCCGCGCAGTTTCTGACGGGCAAGGTGCAGGAGTTTTTCCAGAATCGTCTGGATGTCACGGAACATCCCTACTTTGCAGGGATCGCCGACCTGCGGGTGTCTGCGCACTTTCTGATTGAACGTGACGGCACCGTCACTCAGTTTGTCTCTTGTCTTGAGCGCGCCTGGCACGCCGGCGTTTCGTGTTTCGAGGGACGGGAAACCTGTAACGATTTTTCCGTGGGCATCGAGCTTGAAGGCACGGATGATCTACCGTTTACCGATGCGCAATATCAAGTGTTGACGGCCCTGACCCGACAGTTGCAAAGCGCCTTCACGGGTATCACCGCGCAACGTATCTGCGGGCATAGCGACATTGCACCCGGGCGCAAGACTGATCCGGGACCGGCGTTTGACTGGGCACGCTATCGTGCGGCCCTGGCAAAAGCTGCTCAGGAAGAAGAGGAGCAACAATGAGTTTTCTGGTGCTGCTGTTAGCGGTATGGATCGAGAAATTCTCGGCCCTGCGCCATCGGGTTCAACGTGATGCGGGTTGGGTGCGTGAGCTGAACAAGCTTGAAGTGAGCCCACGCATGAGCAACCGTCCGTGGCTGATACTGGTGGTGCTGGTGTTGTTGCCGGTGGCGCTGCTGGGGTTGCTGTTGGTGGTGCTGGACCCGGTGGCCTATGGCTTGCTGGCGTTGCCCGTCCACCTGTTGGTGGTGATTTACAGTCTGGGGCGTGGCGATCTGCTGGCCGGCCTGGGGCCGTTTCGCGATGCCTGGCGCCGGGAAGACCTGCAAGCCGCCGCCCATGTGGCCAAACGCGATCTGGATATCTGCGCCGACAGCGGCGAGCAGTTGCTGGAGCGGGTACAAGGGCATTTGCTGTGGGAGGCCTATCAGAGCTTTTTCGCGGTGATCTTCTGGTACTTCCTGCTGGGCCCGGTCGCGGCCCTGAGCTATCGACTGCTGGCGCTGGCCGAAGAGCATGGGCAAAACCCGGCCGTGGTCGAGCGCGCGACACAACTGCGCCACGCGTTCGATTGGGTGCCGGTGCGGTTGCTGGCGGCGAGCTTCGCGTTGGTTGGCAACTTTGTCGCGGTCAGCCGGGTGATGCTGCATGAGCTGCTGAACTGGAACATCAGCGCCGCCCAACTGATCGAGAAGGTCGGACTGGTGGCCGGTGAAATTCCGGCGCCGGTGGTCGGCCCGGACGGCATCAACAGCCTGGACCGGATCTGGGAACTGCTGCTGCGCGCGGCGGTGCTTTGGTATGCCGGTTTTGCGTTGTGGACTGTTTTGTCGTAATCCAAACACATCTGAAGCGAACTTCATTGTGGCGAGGGAGCTTGCTCCCGTTGGGTCGCGAAGCGGCCCCTGGCCCCCCGGCGCCCGTCCAGACAGACCGACTTGTCTGGATTTACGACTGCTTCGCAGCCGAACGGGAGCAAGCTCCCTCGCCACAGGGGCTCATCCGCTCCAACAACGGCGACTTGTCGTTAACCTTAAGTTACAAAACCTCCCTCCGATTTAGGCTATACAGAGGCAGCGCCAATAGTGGCTATCTGCTGTCTCTGCGCGCCTGCCAATAAAAATAAGAAATCAAAGGGAGACTTCACAGTGAAGAGCTTGCTCTATCCCGCCGTCGCGCTGATGAACCGCTTGAGCTTCGGCATGAAGTTCAGCCTGATCAGCGTGCTGTTCCTCGTACCGATGCTGGTGACCAACTTCTATCTGGTGCGCGATTCCTATCGCGAATTCCAGGGCACCCGGATCGAGTTGCAGAGCCTCGACCTGTTGGGCAGCGGCCTGAGCCTGCGTCGAGACCTGGAAACCCTGAACAACCTGGTACAGATCAACGTCACCCTGGGCCAGTCCGGCAAGGCCAATCATGTCGAATCGACGATCAGTGCCCTGGAGCAAAGCGTTCTGAGCCGTTTGCAAGGGCTGGCGGCGATGACCACTGACCCGGAGCAAATCACGTTTTTCGATGGTAAACGCGATGAAATGATCGCCGCGTTCAAGGCCCAGCAAGCGGAAAACTCCCTGCAAAGCAAAAGTGCGCTGATCGGCAAGTTGCTCGGTAACGCGCAGATTTTCAGCCAGATCATCGCCAGTCAGGCCGGCCTGAGCCGCGACAGCCAGAGCGACATGCGTCAGCTGAGTGAACTCATTACCAACGTCACGCCGGCCGTCACTCAGACACTCGGCGAGGGCCGGGCGATGGGGTCTTACTCGCTGGGGCAGGGCTTTCTCAATTCGGCCTCGAGTACCCGATTTGATGAGTTGCTGGCGCAGATCGAAAAACTTCAGGCCGAATACGGCCTGAAGTTGAAGGACGCACTGGGCTCCAGTAAAGCCGCGCACGAAACCCTGGCGGCTCAGGCAGAAAGCAGCAAGGCCTCCCTGAAAAAGGCCAGTGAACTGTTCGAGGAACAGGTGGTGATGGCCGACACCCTCGATGCGCCGTGGCAGGCCTTTTTCGATCAGGTCACGGGCCTGATGGACCAGACCTATCAACTCAACGAAGCCACCCTGAAGTTTCTCGGCACCCAGTTGCAGCAGCGGCTGGAGCAGCACCGTACCCACATGGTGTTGCAGGCGGTGGCGCTGGCGCTGGTGTTTGTGTTGATTTTTTACCTCTATGGCGGGTTCTACGCCTCGACCCGCACCACCCTCAAGCGTCTGGGCGCGGTGATGGACAAGGTGGCGGCCGGTGACATGACCGTGACCTTCAGCGCCAACAGCCGCGACGAACTGGGCGAGTTGGGCGAGGTGTTCACCGGCACCGTGAAGAAAATCCATGACCTGATCGAACGAGTGGGGCAGACCGTCAGCGAGGTCGAGCGCCAGGCCGGGCAGGTCGAACACGTGTCCGCCCAGAGCAACCAGGCGGTGGCGGGACAGCGTACGCAGATCGAACAGGTCGCCACCGCGATGAACCAGATGTCGGCCACTTCCCTGGAGGTGGCGCGCAGTGCCTCTGCGGCTGTCAGCAGTGCCCACAGCGTCAATGACGAGACCATCAGCGGTCGCGGATTGGTGGAGTCCCAGCAGGGCAGCATCGCGGCATTGGCCAGCGAAATCGATCAGTCGGTGCGGGTGATCAATCAACTGGCCAGCGACAGTCAGTCCATCAGTCGTGTGCTGGAGGTGATCAAAAGCATTGCCGAACAGACCAACCTGCTGGCCCTCAACGCCGCCATCGAAGCCGCCCGCGCGGGCGAGCAGGGCCGGGGTTTTGCGGTGGTGGCGGATGAGGTGCGGACCCTGGCCAAGCGCACCCAGCAATCGACCGAAGAAATCGAGCAGATGATCGCCAAGTTGCACAGCGGTGTCGGTGCGGCGGTCAAGGCAATGGGCACCAGCCATCAGATGGCCAACGGCACCGTCGGGCAGTCGGAAAAGGTCCAGCAGGCGCTGGAAAACATCCTCGGCGCCGTCGGCATGATCGTCGACCAGAACCAGCAGATTGCCGCTGCGGTAGAGCAGCAGACCGCTGTGGCTCACGACATCGACCAGAACATCGTCGAGATCAACCGCGCCGGCGAGCGCACCGCCGAAGGCGCGCACCAGACCGAGAATGCGAGCCGAGCGCTGTCGGCGCAGGTGGTGGAGCTCAAGCAGTTGATCAGTGCGTTCCGGGTTTGATGTGGCGAGGGGGCTTGCCTCCGTTGGGTCGCGAAGCGGCCCCCGGCGCCGGTCCAGACAGACCGAGTTGTCCGGATTTACGACTGCTTCGCAGCCGAACGGGGGCAAGCCCCCTCGCCACAAAAGCCCGCTCCCACAGGTATTGGATTACCAGTTGAACAGCTCACAGGCGTTGGCCGTGCTGGCAGCGGCCAGTTGTTCGGGGCTGATCGTCATGAGGGTGGCCAGTGCCTCACAGATCGCCGGCAAATGGGCCGGGCTGTTGCGTTGGCCGGGGAACATGGCGGGGGCCATGTCCGGTGAGTCGGTTTCCAGTACCACCGATTCAAGGGGCAAACCGGCAATCACCCGGTGCATGCGCAAGGCTTGTGGCCAGGTCGCGGCGCCGCCGAGGCCGAGTTTGAAACCGAGCTTGATGTATTCGCGAGCCTCTTCCTGGCTGCCGGCGAAGGCATGAATGATCCCCGCCCGTTTCAAGCGAAACCGTTTGAGCGTGGCAATCACTGCCGCGTGGCTGCGTCGCACATGAATCAACGCTGGAAGGTTGAAGTCCGCTGCCAGTTGCAGCTGGGCATCGAACAGCGTTTGCTGACGTTCACGATCCAGAGTTTCGATGAAGTAATCCAGACCAATCTCGCCCACCGCGCATAGTTGGCGATGGCCCGCTAACCGCGTCAGCCAGTCACCGAGTTCGGTCAGATCCTCAGGGCGATGGTCATCCAGATACACCGGGTGCAAACCAAACGCCGCGTGCAGATCGGGATCACTTTGCACCAGCTCCCAGACCCGCTGCCAATTGGCCTGATACACCCCCAGCACCACCATCCGCCGCACGCCGAGGGCGCGGCTCTCGGCCAGCAGCGCCTGACGATCCGGGTCGAAGTCCGGAAAGTCCAGGTGAGTGTGGGTGTCGATCAGTTCCACGGTTCAGTCCTGAAGAATACGCTGCTTGAACGTCCGCGCGATGGCCTGCACGCCGGGCTGGTAATCGGCCTGTTCGATGGCGGCCACTGCCAGTTCCAGGGCTTTGTCGGCGATCAGTTGATGCTGCTGGGCCATGGCGTTGACCGGCAGCGGCAGGAAGTCCAGCAACTGCGTATCACCGAAGGTGCCCAGGCGCAGCGGGCGGCTTTTCAGCGGGAAATCGTGCAAGGCATCGAACACGCCCTGAAGCAGCACATAGGAGGTGGTCACCAGCGCATCCGGCAAATGGCCCAGGCGTTGGATCAATTCTTCCATCAGTTGTTTGCCGCACTCACGGCTGAACGACTCGCCGTGCTCGATCAGCGCCTCGCCTTTGAAACCGTTCAGCGCCTCCTTGAAGCCCGCTGCCCGCTCCTGGCTGATACTCAATTCGGGGCGTGCGCCGAGCAGTGCGATCTGTTTTGGCAGCGGGGTCAGCAGGCTGCGGGTCAGGTGCAGGCTGGCTTCGCGATCATCGCTGATCACCGAGCAGAAATGCTCGGGCTCCATCACCCGGTCGATGGCGATGATCGGGATGCCTTTGGCCTGCAACTGGCGATAGCTGTCGTCGCCGGCCGGCAGGCAACTGGCGACGATCAGCGCATCGCAGCGGCGGGCGCGGAACAGTTGCAGCAATTGCCGTTCGCTGTCTGGCGCATCGTCGGAGCTGGCGATCAGCAGCTGATAGCCACGCGCCCGGGCGCCTTGTTCCAGCAGTTTGGCGATTCGCGCGTAACTGGGGTTTTCCAGGTCCGGCAGAATGAAGCCCAGGGTGCGGGTGTGCCGACTGCGCAGCCCGGCGGCCTGCGGGTTGGGCGTGAAGCCATGTTGTTCGACCACTGCCCGCACACGCTCGACGGTGGCGCTGCTGATGCGTTGCTGTTCGGCCTTGCCATTGATGACGTAACTGGCGGTGGTCACGGAGACACCGGCCAATTGTGCAATATCACTGAGTTTCAACCCGGTATTCCTTGTTTTTAGAGCGTGCCCCGACATTTTCGCCAATCCTACCCGATTGAGGCAGGCGACCATTGTCGCAGCACATCCGATAATTGGACTTCAAGGATGAGACATTATCGAGTAACGTGCCTAAGATTCTAGATTAAACGTTTCAGCAGGCGTATTTTCTACGTTACAGGTCGCTTTGGCCGGTTCTGCCGCGAAACCGCCAAAACTGCGTCTGAAAAGGTGTACTCAAAGCGCCTAAGCTGAATCAATCAAAACAATACCTGGCGTCACACGGCGCCAAAAAGGAGAAAGCATGCTCGAGCTCACCATAGAGCAGATATCCATGGGCCAGTCGGCTGTGGATAAAGCCACCGCCTTGCAATTGCTCGCTGACCGACTCGTGACCGATGGCCTGGTGGCCGACGGTTACCTCGCAGGCTTGCAGGCCCGGGAAGCCCAGGGCTCGACCTTTCTCGGCCAAGGTATTGCCATCCCCCATGGCACTCCCGAAACCCGCGATCAGGTATTCGCCACCGGCGTGCGGCTGATGCAGTTTCCTGACGGCGTGGACTGGGGCAATGGCCAGATCGTTTATCTGGCCATCGGTATCGCCGCCAAATCCGATGAACACCTGCGCCTGCTGCAACTGCTGACCCGTGCCCTCGGTGAAACCGACCTGGGCCAGGCCCTGCGCCGCGCCAGTTCCGCCGAAGCCTTGCTGAAATTGCTGCAAGGTGCGCCACAAGAGCTGGCACTGGATGCACAGATGATCGGCCTCGGTGTGTCCGCCGATGACTTCGAAGAGCTGGTTTGGCGCGGTGCCCGCTTGCTGCGTCAGGCCGATTGCGTGAGCAACGGTTTTGCTGGCGTCTTGCAGCAGGTCGAAGCGTTGCCGCTGGGCGATGGCCTGTGGTGGCTGCACAGCGAGCAAACAGTGAAGCGTCCCGGCCTGGCGTTCGTTACCCCGGACAAACCCATCCGCTACCTCGGTCAGCCGCTGAGCGGGCTGTTCTGCCTGGCCAGCCTCGGTGAAGCCCATCAGGCACTGCTCGAACGTCTTTGCGCGTTGCTGATTGAAGGTCGCGGCCATGAATTGGGCCGTGCCACCAGCAGCCGCGCGGTGCTGGAAGTCCTTGGCGGTGAAGTGCCGGCGGACTGGCCGAGCGCACGCATTGCCCTGGCCAACGCCCACGGTTTGCATGCGCGCCCGGCGAAGATCCTCGCGCAACTGGCGAAAAGTTTTGAAGGCGAGATCCGTATACGCATCGTCGATGGCCACGACAGCGCGGTGTCGGTGAAGAGTTTGAGCAAACTGCTCAGCCTTGGCGCCCGTCGCGGTCAGGTGCTGGAGCTCATCGCCGAACCGGTCATCGCCGCCGACGCCTTGCCGGCCTTGCTGGCGGCCATCGAAGAAGGCCTCGGTGAAGAAGTCGAGCCGCTGCCCGTGGTGAGCCAGCAGCGCGAAGTGCTCGTAGAGGCGGAGGTCGCCGAAACACTGCTCGCGCCAGCGTCCGGCAGCCTGATTCAGGCGATTGCCGCGGCACCCGGGATCGCCATCGGCCCGGCACATATTCAAGTGCTGCAAGTTATCGATTACCCGCTGCGCGGTGAGTCTGCGGCCATCGAGCGCGAGCGTCTCAAGCAAGCGCTGGCCGATGTGCGTCGTGACATCGAAGGCCTGATCGAGCGCAGCAAGGCCAAAGCTATACGCGAGATTTTCATCACCCATCAGGAAATGCTCGACGACCCGGAATTGACCGACGAAGTCGAAACCCGCCTCAAGCAAGGTGAAAGCGCCGAAGCGGCGTGGATGACGGTGATCGAAGCCGCCGCCAAACAACAGGAAGCGCTGCAGGACGCGTTGCTCGCCGAACGTGCCGCCGACTTGCGCGACATTGGCCGTCGGGTGCTGGCGCATTTGTGTGGCGTCGAAACGCCTGCGGAGCCTGCGCAACCGTACATTCTGGTGATGGACGAAGTCGGCCCGTCGGATGTGGCGCGTCTTGATCCGACGCGCGTCGCCGGCATTCTCACCGCTCGCGGTGGTGCCACGGCTCACAGTGCGATCGTCGCCCGGGCCCTGGGTATTCCAGCGCTGGTGGGCGCTGGCGCCGCCGTGTTGTTGCTGAAACCGGGTACACCGCTGTTGATCGATGGCCAACGCGGTCGCCTGCATGTGGACGCCGATGCCGCGACCTTGCAGCGCGCCACCGAAGAGCGCGACACCCGCGAACTGCGCCTCAAAGCCGCCGCCGAACAACGCCATCAACCGGCGCTGACCACCGACGGCCACCCCGTGGAAGTGTTCGCCAATATCGGTGAAAGCGCTGGCGTCACCAGTGCGGTGGAGCAGGGCGCCGAAGGCATTGGCCTGTTGCGCACCGAACTGATTTTCATGGCTCATTCACAAGCGCCGGACGAAGCCACCCAGGAAGTCGAATACCGTCGCGTACTCGATGGCCTTGCCGGGCGGCCGCTGGTGGTGCGCACCCTCGACGTCGGTGGCGATAAACCGCTGCCGTACTGGCCGATCGCGAAAGAAGAAAACCCGTTCCTCGGCGTGCGTGGCATTCGCCTGACCCTGCAACGCCCGCAGGTCATGGAAGCGCAATTGCGCGCCTTGCTGCGTGCGGCGGATAACCGTCCCTTGCGGATCATGTTCCCGATGGTCGGCAGCGTCGATGAGTGGCGCCAGGCTCGGGACATGACCGAACGTCTGCGTCTGGAAATCCCGGTCGCCGATCTGCAACTGGGGATCATGATCGAAGTGCCGTCGGCTGCCTTGCTGGCGCCGGTATTGGCCAAGGAAGTGGACTTCTTCAGCGTCGGCACCAACGACCTGACCCAGTACACCCTGGCCATCGACCGTGGTCATCCCACTTTGTCGGCCCAGGCTGACGGCTTGCACCCGGCGGTGCTGCAACTGATCGACATCACCGTGCGAGCGGCTCATGCTCATGGCAAGTGGGTCGGCGTGTGCGGTGAACTGGCGGCCGATCCGCTGGCGGTGCCGGTGCTGGTGGGCCTGGGTGTGGATGAGTTGAGCGTGTCGGGCCGCAGCATTGCCGAGGTCAAGGCGCGCATTCGCGAACTCAGCCTGACCCAGACTCAAACCCTTGCCCAACAGGCCCTGGCCGTGGGCAGCGCGAACGAAGTCCGCGCATTAGTGGAGGCGCTGTAATGGCCAAGATCTTAACCCTGACCCTCAACCCGGCGCTGGACCTTACCGTTCAATTGCCGATGCTTGTGCCCGGTCAGGTCAATCGCAGCGACGAAATGCACACCCACGCCGCCGGCAAAGGGGTGAACGTGGCGCAGGTGCTGGCCGACCTCGGGCATCAGCTGACTGTCAGCGGGTTTCTCGGGGAAGATAACCTTCAGGCGTTCGAAACCCTGTTCGCCAAACGCGGCTTCACCGACGCGTTTATCCGCGTCCCCGGCGAGACCCGCAGCAATATCAAGCTGGCGGAAAACGATGGGCGCATCACCGATATCAACGGCCCGGGGCCGCGGGTCAGTGAAGCGGCGCAGCAGGCTTTGCTCGATCGGCTCGACCAGATTGCGCCAGGGCATGACGCGGTCGTGGTGGCCGGCAGTTTGCCCCGTGGCGTGAGTGCTCAATGGTTGCGGGAGTTGATCCTGCGCTTGAAAAAACGCGGCTTGAACGTTGCGCTCGACACCAGCGGTGAAGCCTTGCGCGCCGGCCTGTCGGCTGGCCCGTGGCTGATCAAGCCCAACACCGAAGAGCTGGCTGAAGCACTGGATTGCGAAGTGGTTTCCGTGGGCGCCCAAGCCGAGGCCGCGAGCCGTTTGCACGCTCATGGCATCGAGCACGTGGTGATTTCCCACGGTGCCGACGGGGTGAACTGGTTCAGTGTCGGCTCGGCGATGCACGCCACGCCGCCCAAGGTCAGCGTGGTCAGCACCGTCGGTGCGGGGGATTCGTTGCTGGCGGGCATGTTGCACGGCTTGCTCAGTGCCGATACGCCTGAACAGACCTTGCGCACCGCCACTGCGATTGCCGCCATGGCCGTCACCCAGATCGGTTTTGGCATCGGCGACGCCGCGCAACTGGCGCAGCTCGAACAGGGCGTGCGCGTGCGCCCCCTGACAGAACAATAAGAGGGTTTGCAATGAAATTAGCCATTGTTACGGCCTGCCCGAACGGCATGGTCACCAGTGTGCTGTGTGCTCGTCTGCTCGATGCAGCGGCCCAGCGTCAGGGCTGGAGCACCAGTGTCGAAGTCGTGGATGCAGCCCATCCGGAACGTCAATTGTCGGCGGCGATCATCGAGGCCGCCGAGTGGGTGTTGCTGGTCACCAGCGCGCCGGTGGATATGTCGCGGTTTATCGGCAAACGGGTGTTCCAGAGCACCCCGGCCCAGGCCCTGCAAGATGTCGAAGCGGTGCTGCGCCGCGGGGTAGAGGAAGCCGAGGTTTACGTCGCGCCCGCAGCCACCGCTGAACCTGCCGCGGTTGCTAAACAGGCGCCACGCCTGGTGGCCGTCACCGCGTGCCCGACCGGTGTCGCCCACACCTTCATGGCCGCCGAAGCCTTGCAGCAAGCGGCCAAGCGTCTGGGTTACGACCTGCAAGTGGAAACCCAGGGCTCGGTCGGCGCACGCAATCCGCTTAGTGCAGAGGCGATTGCCAATGCCGACGTGGTGCTGCTGGCGGCAGACATCGAAGTTGCCACCGAGCGTTTCGCCGGCAAGAAAATCTACCGCTGCGGCACAGGCATCGCCCTGAAGCAGGCCGAAGCGACGCTGAACAAAGCCTTGGCCGAAGGCAAGCAGGAAAGCGTTGCGACCGGCGCCAAAGGCCCGGCCAAGCAAGAGAAGACCGGTATCTACAAACACCTGCTGACCGGTGTCTCGTACATGTTGCCGATGGTGGTGGCGGGCGGTCTGATGATTGCCTTGTCCTTCGTGTTCGGCATCACCGCGTTCAAGGAGCAAGGCACGCTCGCGGCGGCGCTGATGCAGATCGGCGGCGAGAGCGCGTTCAAACTGATGGTGCCTTTGCTTGCGGGCTACATCGCTTATTCGATCGCCGACCGCCCAGGCCTGGCGCCGGGGATGATCGGTGGATTGCTGGCGAGCACGCTCGGTGCCGGTTTCATCGGCGGGATCATTGCCGGTTTCATCGCCGGTTATGTGGCCCAGGCGATCAACCGATATGCGCGCTTGCCGCAAAGTCTTGAGGCGCTGAAACCGATCCTGATCATTCCGTTGCTGGCGAGCCTGTTCACCGGTCTGGTGATGATCTACGTGGTTGGCAAACCGGTGGCCGGGATGCTTGCGGGGCTCACCCATTTCCTCGACAGCATGGGCACCACCAACGCGATTCTGCTCGGTGTGCTGCTGGGCGGCATGATGTGCGTCGACCTTGGTGGGCCGATCAACAAGGCGGCTTACGCGTTTTCGGTGGGGCTGCTGGCATCGCAGAGTTATGCACCGATGGCCGCGACCATGGCCGCCGGCATGGTGCCGCCGATTGGCCTGGGCATCGCCACGTTGATTGCCCGGCGCAAGTTCGCCCAGACGGAACGCGAGGCCGGTAAAGCGGCGCTGGTGCTGGGGTTGTGCTTTATCTCCGAAGGGGCGATTCCGTTCGCGGCCAAAGACCCGCTGCGGGTGATTCCGGCGAGCATCGCCGGCGGTGCGCTGACCGGCGCGTTGTCGATGTACTTCGGCTGCAAACTCATGGCGCCGCACGGTGGATTGTTTGTGATGCTGATTCCGAATGCGATCAACCATGCGCTGTTGTATCTGCTGGCGATTGTGGCCGGGAGTCTGCTGACGGCGGTGGTGTATTCGGTGCTCAAGCGACCTGAGGCGGTGGAGTTGGTGCTGGAGCCGGCTAACGCATAGATCTTATTTGTGTCATACCTGCTTCATGCGGCCGTGCTTTAGTTTGCCTTTTTCAGGGAGAGCACCATGAGCGAATTCGATCTCGGCCGCCGTCGTGTCATACAAGCTGTCGGGGCCGGGCTATTGCTGCCCGGTCTGGCCCCGGCGGTGATTGCTTCGGTCAAGGATCGGCCGCAACTCACCGATGGTGTGCAGTCCGGCGACCTGTTGGGCGACCGGGCGATGATCTGGAGCCGTAGCGATCGTGCGGCGCGGATGGTGGTGGAATGGGACACGCGCAGTCTGTTCAGCAACCCCCGTCGATTCGTCTCGCCATTGGCCGATGCCGGCACCGATTTCACCGCTCGGGTCGAACTCACCGGCCTGCCCGCCGATCAGGCGATTTTCTACCGCGTGACGTTCGAAGACGCCCAGAGCGGTGTCGCCAGTGAACCCTGGTTCGGCCATCTGCGCAGTGTGCCCAGCGCTCGGCGGAATATTCGCTTCGTCTGGAGTGGCGACACGGTTGGCCAAGGCTTCGGCATCAACCCGGACATCGGCGGCATGCGCATCTACGAAGCCATGCGTCTGCGCCTGCCGGATTTTTTTATCCACAGCGGCGACACCATCTACGCTGATGGCCCGGTGCCGGCGCAACTGATCACCGAAAGCGGCCGGGTGTGGCGCAACGTCACCAGCGAAGCCAAGAGCAAAGTCGCCGAAACCCTCGACGAGTATCGCGGCAATTACCGCTATAACCTGATGGACGAAAACGTCCGTCGCTTCAACGCCGAAGTGCCGCAGATCTGGCAGTGGGACGACCACGAAGTGGTGAACAACTGGTCGCCGGGCAAGCAACTGGATAATCGCTACAAGAGCAAAGATATCCACAGCCTGGTGGGCCGCGCGCGGCAGGCCTGGCTGGAATATGCGCCGATGCGTTTGCAGAGTGCTGACGGTGGCGGGCGGATTTATCGCAAGCTGAGTTATGGGCCGATGCTCGATGTGTTCGTGCTCGACATGCGCAGCTACCGGGGTGCCAATGACGACAATCTCGGTGCCGCCAAACCGTTCCTCGGTCGAGAACAATTGGATTGGCTCAAACGTAAATTGAAAAGCTCCCAGGCTCAATGGAAAGTCATCGCCGCTGACATGCCTATCGGCCTCGGCGTCCCGGACGGCGAAGTCAGCCCCGGTGTGGCGCGTTGGGAGGCGGTGGCCAACGGTGATCCGGGCCCGGCTCAAGGCCGTGAACTGGAGATCGCTGAATTACTGAGCTTTCTGCGGGCGCAGCAGGTGCGCAATTTCGTTTGGCTGACGGCGGATGTGCATTATTGCGCGGCGCACCATTACCATCCTGATCGCGCGGCGTTCCAGGACTTCGAACCGTTCTGGGAATTTGTCGCGGGGCCACTGAATGCGGGGAGCTTCGGGCCGAATGCGCTGGATAAAACCTTCGGCCCCGAGGTGGTGTTCCAGAAGGCGCCAGCGGCGCAGAACACCTCGCCGTTTGCCGGGTTTCAGTTTTTTGGCGAGGTGAACATCGATGGGCAGTCGGGGGAGTTGAGTGTCGTGCTGCGGGATCTGGATGGGGTGGGGGTGTTCGAGCGTAAGTTGCAGCCGGTTTGAGGGCTTGATGCATGATCGTTCCCACGCTCTGCGTGGGAATGCCTCAACGGACGCTCCGCGTTCGGCTCTGGAAGGGACGCGGAGCGTCCCAGGCTGCATTCCCACGCGGAGCGTGGGAACGATCATGTACCGCGCTATTAGTAAACGTCGCGGCGGTAGCGGCCTTGTTCGATCAGGCGCTCGACTTCATCCGCGCCGAGGACTTCATTGAGCACTTGGTCCACCCCTGACGCCATCCCCTGCAAACTGCCGCAGATGTAAATCACGGCGCCATCGGCCAGCCATTTCTTCAGCTCGCCGGCAGACTCGCGCAGGCGATCCTGCACGTAGATTTTCTCGGACTGATCGCGGGAAAACGCCAGGTCCAGACGCGCCAGATCACCGTTGATCAACCACTCTTCCAGCTCCGCACGGCACAGGTAATCGTGTTCCCGATTGCGCTCGCCAAACAGCAGCCAGTGGTGCTGTTGCCCGTCGGCAATCCGTGCCTTGAGCAAACTGCGCAACCCGGCCAGGCCGGTGCCGTTGCCCAGCAGGATCATCGGCACCGGTTCGTTCGGCATATGGAAACCACTGTTGCGCCGCACCCGCAGGTTGACGTGGCTGCCCACAGGCACGTGTTCGGTCAACCAGCCGGAGCCGATGCCCAGGCTGCCGTCTGGGTGCCGCTCCTGACGCACGATCAATTCCAGCACGCCGTCGGCGGCGATCGAGGCGATGGAGTATTCGCGCAGGGCCAGTGGCACCAACGCATTCACCAGCGCTTGCGCGTGCAGGCCGACCAGATGAGCGCGGTTCTCGGGCAGTTGGCGGCTGGCCAGGGCTTGCTCCAGAGACTGCGACAGGCCATCGAGTTCAACCGTGGCTCGACCATCAATTCCCAGGCCTTCGAGGAAATGCTCGATGGCCCACGCACCATTGCGCGGCAGCACTTCCACCAGATCACCGGCCAGCCAACTGCTGGTGCTGGGAGCGGTAAGGCCGAGCAAGTACACGGGAGCTCCACTGCTGTCCGGGTTCATCAATTCGCGGCGGGTCAGGGTCCAGTTGTCGTAGCTGGGCGCTTGCCAGGTGTCGACCGGTGCCTGACCCGTCAGCAGACCGAGTTGCTGTTGCCAGTGACGCAGGGCGTAAGGGTCGCCACCGTCGACTTCAACCGGGGCGAACAAGGTCTTGCCGCCGTGCTCGCCCAGCCAGGTGTGCAAGCGACGGGCGAAGCCGCAGAAGTGTTGATACTGGCGGTCACCGAGGCCGAGCACGGCATAGTTCAGGCGTTTAAGACTCGGTGCACGCCCCAGCACTTTGCGTTCGAAACCGCGGGCGCTGTCCGGCGCTTCGCCGTCGCCGAAGGTGCTGACCACAAACAGCGCGTTGCTGGAATCTCGCAGGTCCTGTTCGCTGACATCGGCCAACGGTTGAACTTTCACCGGTAATCCGGCGGCCTGCAATTGCCCGGCAGTCTGCCAGGCGAGCTGTTCGGCAAACCCGCTCTGGCTGGCGAAGCCGATCAGCCATGCCGGTGCGTCGCTACCCGGTTGCTCAAGGCCTTTACGGGCATCCTTGATCTGACGTTTCTTGCGTCGGCGGTCCAGGTACAGCAACCAGCCCGTGACGAAAAACAGCGGCATGCTCAGCGCGGTGATGGTCAGGATGATCCGCCCGACAAGCCCGAAATAACTGCCGACGTGCAGTGCATAAATACTGGTCAGCAACTGCGCCTTGAGGCTCTTGTCGCTGTAGCGGTCATGACGGCTGACGGCGCCGGTCACCGGATCGAGGGTGATCTGGTTCCGTGCCTGGTCGTGGGGTGAATCCTTCAGCAGGTAGAACACGGTTGCCGGTTGCCCGGCCACTGGCGGCATCCGAACGTTGTAGGACGAAAGACCAGGGCCGGCGGCGCTGTAGATGCTGCTCCACATGGCGGCGTAATCGGCGGTGGGGGCCGGGCCGCTTGGCGCAGGGCCGCGACCACTGCGAACCCGCTCGTTTTGCGGCGAATCGGAAAGCAGCCTGGTCAGCCCTTTGTTGTACCACTCGTACGACCAGGACAACCCGGTCAGTGCTGCCAAAAGGTAGAACACCAGGCACCAGGTACCGGCCACCGAGTGCAGGTCCCAGTTGAAGCTGCGGCCCTTCTTCTTCCAGTCCAGCGTCAGCCAGGCGCGCCAGCTTTTCCACTGGCGCGGCCAGCGCAGGTACAGGCCGGACAGGCAGAAGAACACCAGAATCAGCGTGCAGGCGCCGGTGATCTGCCGGCCGGTATCACCCATGGCGAGGAAGCGGTGCAGTTGCAGCATCAGGCCGAAGAAGTCCTGGCCGGTGACGTCGCCCATGAACTCGGCGGTGTACGGGTCGAAATAACGCATCTGCCCGCGACGTTCACCGGGCGGCGCCGTGAAGATCACCCGCGCAGCATTGCCGCTGTCGGTCTCGACCCAGAGCATAGAGACGATCTTGCCCGAAGCGCTTTCGATTTTCTCCACCAGTTCGGCCGGTGGCAGCACGCCGGCGATCTGCTTCTCGACGTGCAGCACGGAAGGGTTCAGCGTTCGCAGGATTTCATCCTGAAACGAGACTGCCGCCCCGGTAATGCCCATCAGGGCCAGGACCAGTCCGGCGCTGATGCCGAAAAACCAGTGCAACTGGAACAGGGATTTCTTCAACACGTCGCTCGCCTTGTTCGTTCAAAAGTCATCATCACGGGCGCGCATTATGCCGTGAGTTGTCGAGAAGCATTCTTTTTTACACGCAAAAGCCCCGTTCACTTTGATGAACGGGGCTTTTGCCTGAGCGCTTTGGTCTTCACGCTTCTGTTATCAGAAGTGGAAGTTGGCACTCAGCAGGGCAGTGCGGCCCGCCGCCACGTGGGCGTAGTGCGTCTGGAATACCTGGTCGAAGTAACGTTTGTCAGCCAGGTTCTGCACGTTGAGTTGCAGGTCGACGTTCTTGGTCAGGCGGTAGCTGGCCATCGCGTCGTAACGCCAATAGGACGGAATCTCCACCGAGTTGGCGACGTTGCCGAACTGGGAATCGACGAAGGTCGCGCCGGCACCGACGGTCAACTTGTCCGGCACCAGGTCGTAGGTCGACCAGAACGTGAAGTTGTTTCGTGGGGTGCTTGGCATGTGGTTGCCTTCATCGGCGGCGAGGGTGGTTTTGACCACTTCGCTGTCCATGTAGGTGTAGCCGCCGAAGACTCGCCAGTTACGGGTCAGCTTGCCGGTGTAGGTCAGTTCCAGGCCATTGACCTGCTGTTCGCCGTCCAGCACTTGGGTGGTGCCGCCGTCCGGATCGTTGATACGCGCGTTGGTTTTCTCGGTGCGGAACAGTGCGGCGGTCAGCGACAGGTCGTCACCGAAGAAGTCCCACTTGGTGCCAATCTCGTAGTTGCGGTTCTTTTCCGGGTCCAGACTGCTGTTGTTCGCCGCCAGTTCCAGGCCCCCGTTGCCGCTGGTTTCGCCGGCCGGGTTGCTGGACGTCGAGTAGGCGGCATAGATGCTGCCGTTTGGCAGTGGGTTGTAGACCACGCCGATCTGGTAGTTCACCAGGTCGCTGGTGTTCTGACGGGAGAAACTGCCCGCTGGAGCCGTGCTGCTGGCGTTGGCGAAACCGCTGGATTCGACTTGGTAGTTGTCATAACGCAGACCCAGGTTCAGGGACCATTGCTCGTTGAACTTCAGGGTGTCGAACACGTAGGCCGCGGCGGTCTTGGTGTCGGTGTCGGTGAAGGCGTTGCTGTCGGTGATCCTGCCGTTCCAGTTATCCCCAGGCGTCGGGTTGTACAGGCTGGTGCAGTCGCCGGAGTTGAACAGGGCGCGGTTGCACCGGGTGCCGCTGGCGCTGGAGGTCAGGAGGTACGGACGGTTGTGGGTGTCCTGATAGGAAAACTCCAGACCGGTTACCAGGCTGTGCTCGATGGCGCCGGTGTTGAATTTGGCACTCAGGTCGGTCTGGTTGATCCAGCCGCTGGACGTCGAGTTACGGCTCTTCGCGCCACGGTAGAGACTGCCGTTGGCCACGTTGCCCTTGCTGTCGTCAGGGTTGGTGACGATGTAGTCCAGGGTTGAACGGGACATGCGAAAGCTGTTCGACACGGTCAGGCTATCGTTCAGATCGTGCTCGAGCTTGATCGTGCCGCTGTCGTTGCTGGTCTGGCGATAGTCGCGACCGGTGAGGCCGTAGAAGTTGTCGCGGTTGACGTTGGCCGGCTTGTCGACGTTGTACTTGCTGCGGTTGGGGCTCGAGGTCAACGGGATGCCGTAGTCGGGCATGTCGTCGGTTTCGACGTGGTAGTAGCCGACGGTCAAGCGGGTATCGGTGCCCAGGCCGAAGGCAAAGGACGGTGCCACGCCCCAGCGGCTGACGTCCACGGCATCACGCCCGGCGACGTTGGCTTCGTGCTTCATCAGGTTCAGCCGGAACGCCGAGGTGTCGGTCATTTGCTGGTTCAGGTCGAGAGTGGTGCGCTTGGTCTGGTCCGAGCCCCAGGTGAAGCCGCCGTTGTAGGCATTGCCCAGCTTGGCTGTCTTGCTCACCAGGTTCAGGCTGCCACCGGTGGAACCGGCGCCGGTGAAGGCTGATCCCGGGCCCTTGCTGACTTCGATCGATTCAACGTTGAAGATCTCGCGGCTCTGGGACGCCACGTCGCGCATGCCGTCGATGAACACGTCGCTTTCGGCGTTGAAACCACGAATGATCGGACGATCACCGGCCGGGTTGCCGCCCTCGCCGGCACCAAAGGTGATACCCGGCGTGGTGCGCAGGGCGTCGACCAGGCTGGTGGCGCCGGTGTCGCGAATCACTTGTTGCGGGATCACTGTGACGCTTTTCGGCGTCTCGCGCAGTGGCGCGGTGTACTTCTTGGAGGCCGAGGTATCGGTCTTGTAGGAGGTGTCATCCTGCTCGCCTACAACGCTGGTCGCGTCCAGGGATATGGCGTTGCCGGGTGCTTTTTCGTCGGTCTTCTCGGCCGCGAAAACCATGTGGCCCGCAGAGCCGGCGGTGATCGCCACGCCAATTGCAGACGCGAGCAAACGCGGTGAACTGACCGTTGATTGTGGTTGTTGGCGTGACATGTGAATTCCCCTCCCCAAGGATTTGAGGTCGCGGAATGTAGAGTAAATACGTATCTGTATCAATTGCGAAACGTTTCTATTCGCGATGAATTTACATTCTTTACAATTTGCCTTTACGGTTTTTGCGGGTTCATTCGTCTCTTGGGTTTTACAAGAGTAATAAGAATCAATACCATTAGCGCCCCTTTGCTTTCAGGTGTCTTTCCATGTTGTTGCACATTCCCGGCGTGTTCGCGAAAAAAGAAGTGCAGCGCATTCGCGAGGCCCTGGCGCAGGCGGATTGGGCCGATGGCAAAATTACCGCCGGTTATCAGTCGGCGAAGGCCAAGCACAATCTGCAACTGCCTGAAGGACATCCGTTGACCAAGGAAATCGGTGCGGCGATGCTCGAACGGCTGTGGAAAAATCCGCAGTTCATGTCAGCGGCATTACCGCACAAGGTCTTCCCTCCGTTGCTGAACTGTTACACGGCCGGTGGCAGTTTCGACTTCCATATCGACAATGCCGTGCGTCAGCCCAAGGGCAGCATCGAGCGGGTGCGCACCGATCTGTCGGCGACGCTGTTCTTCAGTGACCCGGAGGATTACGACGGCGGCGAACTGGAAATCCAGGACACCTTCGGCACTCAGCGCGTGAAATTGCCGGCCGGCGATATGGTCCTGTATCCCGGCACCAGCCTGCACAAGGTCAACGCCGTCACGCGTGGAACCCGCTACGCATCGTTTTTCTGGACGCAAAGCCTGGTGCGTGAAGACAACCAGCGCGCTTTGCTGTTCGAGATGGACGGGGCGATTCAGCAGCTGACCCAGGACTTGCCCGACCATCCTTCATTGATCCGCCTGACCGGTACTTACCACAACCTGTTGCGTCGCTGGGTCGAGGTATGAGTTATCAATTGCGCCGCGAGGAAGTCCTCGACGGTGATCGCCTCAAAGCCATGCTGGAGGAAAGTCCGGCGCGGGCGGCCCAGGCGATTCTGATCGCCGCCCGTGAAGGTGTGCTGGATGCCCAGGCCTTGCTGGGACAGATTTTGCTGGACGGGAGGGGTATCGAGCGGGATCAGCCGCTGGCGCTGCGCTGGTTCGAGATTGCGGCTCAGCGCGGGCACTTGATGGCGCGCAACATGCTCGGTCGTTGCCATGAACATGGCTGGGGGTGCACCGCCGATGGCTCGATAGCCGCGGGGCATTATCGTGTCGCCGCCGAAGCCGGGCTGGATTGGGCGATGTACAACTACGCCAATCTGCTGGCTACCGGGCGCGGGGTGGCTGAAAACCAGTCGCAAGCGCTGAATCTCTATCGGCGTGCCGCTGAACTGGGCCACGCGAAGTCGATGAATCTGCTGGGGCGTTATCTGGAAGAAGGCAAGTCTTGCCTCGCCGACCCTCTCGCGGCGCGAGTCTGGTATCGACGATCTGCCGAAGGCGGGGATTTTCGAGGTCAGTTCAGTTATGCGGCACTCCTGGCCGATGAGGGGCATGTTGACGAAGCGCTGTCCTGGTTACGTCGGGCATTGGCCACCGGTAACCAGAACTTTTTGCGGGTAAGCGGGGAGGCGCTGAATAACGCCTCCCACCCCAGGATTCGAGAGATGGCTGGGAAGTATAGCCAGCGTGCATCCGATCTCGCTCAACCGTTGGGTTAGCCGCGCAGCCACTGGCCTTTAGGGTTTTCCAGGTAGCGCTTGAAAGGCTTGGCCTGCGCGATCAGCTTTTGACCCTTTTGGGAGACGTCGTTTCCAGCACCCTCGGTGATGGTTTCGAGAAACAGTGACACGGCTTCGACAATGCTGCTCGTTTCATCCGCATACGAGTCGCGCGGTTCGATCACCTTTTTCGTGTCGTTCAGCTGTTTGACCTTCTTGTCGATGTCGCTCATTTGGGTGACGAGAGAGTCCAGGCGACCTTGTCGATCTTTAAGGCGAACCCGCAGTGTGGTTCGAGCTTTGATCAGGTCCTGGTATTTGATCAGTTCGTTTGCCTCATCAAGAAACTTGTTCGCGACCACAATGCCAGCCTTCAACGCGGCGGATTGAGGCGTTTCAGGTTGATTGCCGATCATCCCTGTCAGTTGCTCCAGCAGAGGTTTCAGGCGATCAATGAAGCTGAGGCTTTCAAACAGGCTGATCGCTTCGTTCAAGACCTTTTCATCTTCGAGCAGCTTATCCACAGGTGGCTTTTCTTTGTCCAGCTCAATGGCCAATGTCTCGCGAGCTTGCGCCAGTTCGGCAATCTTGAATCGATTATTGCTGATGGAGGAATACCGGACACTGTGGATAGCGTCGCTGAGTTCTGTCTGAGCTTCGTCCAGCTTGTTAGTGCACATCGAGATCAATTGTGTGGCTGTTTTGGTATAGAACTCAATAGCGTTTTTGGTTTGTGAATTCACTTCGCCGGCTGACAGAGCGGTCAGCGCTTCCAGCGTCTCGTTGAGTGCCGTGGTTTCCAGGCTGATGATTGCAGAAGTTAATGTCTTGGACGCGACCAGGTCTGTCTCGGTAATTTGAGAATTAAGCTTGATCAGTTCATTGCGCAGGGCTTCGATATACAGGTCAGCGGAGCCGATAATGGCCTGATAGCGAATGGTTTCTCGGCTGTCGCGAATAATAGACATGTCAGGTGCGGTATACGATGGGATGTTCATAAATATCCTTGTTTATAGTGGGGTAGATTGGCTTTGGTATCAGTCGAATGCTTTGGTTAACGCTTTGGCGTTGGATTCAATATTTTTCCAGTTGCTGAGCACAACTTTCAGGCTCGAAACAAAGGACCTGAGCGTGAGGAATTCGTGAATGCCATCGATTTTGTTTTTTGACGAGTCGATGTATTCGGAAATCGTGATCCACAAAGTTTCTAGAAGTGCAGTACTTTCCACCGCTCCGATGATGTAAGAATCGACGCTGTACAAACGGTCGTGGAGGACTAACAAGGTGCCCGTCAAAACACTTTTCTTGCGTACTTGCTCGGTGAGTTCATCCCGGCGTCGGATCAAGGGAGCTACGTGGACATCTCGCAGCATGGCTTTGACTCTTAGATATTGGGATCCCAGCGGGTCGGTGAAAGCCATGAAGTAATCGAAGAAGTTGGGTTCGTTTTCTTTGGTTTTTTCATCGACCAAGCGTTGAGCTTCATCAATTTCAGCATTGAGTCTAGTGATCTCGGCATTCAATTCGTGGCTGCCGGCAAGCTTGAGCTTTTCTCCGATCAATACCGCGACCACATTCGTCAGTTCGGTTTTGAAGAGTTTCAGGCGAAGCTGGATGTCAGTGCTGCTGGTTTTCTTTTGTTCGATGGAGCTGGCAATGAACTGGATAGAGTCCTTGATGGACGGAAATCTGTTTTTCTCGTCCCGTCCAATTTTAAGTTCAGGAAGTCTGGCAACCTCTTCGTCAGTCAGGCCTTCAATTGTGCCAATGTAATTTTGGTAGCCGGGCATTGTTTCAATGGCGGCGATAATGTCGTCTCCGAAATACCGCAGGTCTTCAGAAAATGTCTGGAGGCTGCCAGCGACTCTTTTCATCGACAACTCGATGTCGTTCCAGCTATTGGCATTAGTGACGATTTTGGTACAGGCATTTGCTATGTCATAAGGCTCCAGTCCCGCGATGCCAGTATGTTCGCTTTTTAACAGGATTTTAACGTCGTCAATGTTTACTGGAAGTGACTTGGCGGTAGTAATATACTCTTTGATTCGTTGGATATCTTTTTTGTCAACAATTGGCGGAGAGGTGCTAAAGGCGAAACCTTTGCTAATGGGTTCGGCGGTATAGCATGGTGCTTGATTAAGTTGCATGTTTGAAATCCATTTCAAGTTAGTGGGCGCGCAGCATAACTTTACTTTGGGGTTGAACGGTTGATGGGTGTGTAACGATATATGGAGTTGGTGGTTAAGTTGGTTTAGCTGTAAGCAGAAATAAAAAAACCCGTGAAGTTCACGGGTTTTCTCAGTGGGCGATTGCTTGTTAAACGTAAAACGACTTCAGCGGCGGGAAGCCATTGAATTCAACCGCGCTATAACTGGTGGTATATGCACCAGTCGACAACCAGTACAAACGATCACCGATCGCCAGGTTCAGCGGCAAACCGTACTTGTAGTTTTCGTACATGATGTCGGCGCTGTCGCAGGTCGGGCCGGCGATGACCACTTCTTCCATCTCGCCTTTCTTCTCGGTCCAGATCGGAAACTTGATGGCTTCGTCCATGGTTTCGATCAGGCCGGAGAACTTGCCCACATCCGTGTACACCCAACGCTCTACAGCGGTACGGGATTTACGCGCCACCAGCACCACTTCGCTGACCAGAATGCCGGCGTTGGCGATCAGCGAACGGCCCGGCTCCAGGATGATTTCCGGCAGGTCGTCGCCGAAGTCTTCCTTCAGGAAGCGGATGATTTCTTCAGCGTAGGTTTCCAGGCTGTTGGTGCGGGTGATGTAGTTGGCCGGGAAGCCGCCACCCATGTTGATCAGCTTCAGGTGGATGCCGTCTTCTTCTTTCAGGCGTTCGAAGATCACTTTGACCTTGGCGATTGCCGCGTCCCAGACGCTGATGTCGCGCTGTTGCGAACCGACGTGGAACGAGATGCCGTATGGCACCAGGCCCAGGTCACGAGCGAGGATCAGCAGGTCCATGGCCATGTCGGTCTGGCAGCCGAATTTGCGCGACAAAGGCCAGTCGGCAGTGGTCGAGCCTTCAGTCAGGATACGCACGTAGACTTTCGAGCCCGGAGCGGCCTTGGCGATGTTGCGCAGGTCGGCTTCGGAGTCGGTGGCGTACAGGCGCACGCCCTTGTCGTAGAAGTAGCGAATGTCTTTGGATTTCTTGATGGTGTTGCCGTAGCTGATCTGGTCGGCGCTGACGCCACGGCTCAGCACTTTGTCCAGCTCATAGATCGAGGCGATGTCGAAGCTCGAGCCTTTCTCTTTGAGCAGGTCGATGATTTCCACGGCCGGGTTGGCCTTGACCGCGTAGTAGACCTTGGCGAATTCGAAACCGGCACGCAGGTCGTCATAGGCCTGGGCGATCATCGCGGTGTCGATCACCACGAACGGGGTTTCTTGTTTGTCGGCGAAGGCCTTCATTTTCTGGAAGGTTTCGCGCGCGAAATAGTCTTCGACGTTGATCGACATGCTGGGAACTCCTACTGGCAAACTGAAATTATCAATGGGTGCAAATGAACGCCCTCCGTATCCCCACTTTGGTTCGCCTACTTCCCAAGGCATGTCGCCGAAAGCAAAAAGGCCATGGGAGGCGGTGCTTCCCTTGGCCTTGCTGTCTCGTCGTCAGTACTTGAGCCGGATGGATCGTTTCCAGCATGGACGTTCGGCGCGAACTTTAGGGCGTGAGGGGCTTGAGATCAACAAAAAATGTCGCGTTTTTGCACGCTTCCGTCGTGCGGTCCCTGACAGCTACTGATGTAACCGACCTGCGTGACAGTGTGATGTTCCCAAGACAAGGATTTTAGAAGGGAGCTTGCTTGGCTTTTGTGGCGAGGGAGCTTGCTCCCGCTGGGCCGCGTAGCGCCCCCAAAATCAGGCAATGCGGTTCTTCAGAAGGATCGCATCGGCTGACTTTACGACTGCTTCGCAGCCGAACGGGAGCAAGCTCCCTCGCCACAAAAGCACTAGAGCCTCAGACAGATCAGGCCAACGCAGTTTCCGCAGGTGAAACAATGCTGGTCTTGCCGCCACGGGACTTACCGGAGCTCAAATACTCGGCAATTGATTCCTGAGTCACTTCCCCAAGAAACACCCGCTCCGCATCCATCACCGGCAACCACGAGCGATTGAACTCGTACATGCGCGACAGCAGGATGCGCAAATGTTCGTCATACGCCGCGGTGGCGTTGAACTCGCGCCGGTATTGCGCGCAGGTGCCGGTCTGGCGATGCAGGTCGCGCCGACGCACATAGCCCAAGGCCTTGTTCTCGGCGCAGGTCACCACCACGTAGCGACGGTCCAGTTCGTCCATCAACTCCAGCGCTTCGGCCACCGGAGTTTCCGGGCTGACCGACGGCGCGTTGTCCGCCGCATCTTCAGCCTTCACCAGCAGCAGGCGCTTTAGCGTGCTGTCCTGGCCGACGAAGTCGCTGACAAAGTCGTCCGCCGGATGCGCGAGCAAGGTGTCTGGGTGGTCGATCTGCAACAGCTTGCCGGCGCGGAAGATCGCGATCTTGTCGCCGAGCTTGATGGCTTCGTCGATGTCGTGGCTGACCATGATCACGGTCTTGTTCAGCGCCCGTTGCATTTCGAAGAACTCGTTCTGGATCATCTCGCGGTTGATCGGGTCGACCGCGCCGAACGGTTCGTCCATCAACAACAGCGGCGCATCTGCCGCCAGCGCACGAATTACGCCGATCCGCTGTTGTTGGCCGCCGGACAATTCACGGGGGTAGCGAGTCAGGTATTGCTTGGGTTCAAGCTTGATCATGCTCATCAACTCACGGGCGCGGTCGTGGCATTTCTGTTTGTCCCAGCCGAGCAGGCGCGGAACGATGGTGATGTTTTCCTCGATGGTCATGTTCGGGAACAGACCGATCTGCTGGATCACATAACCGATGTTGCGGCGCAGCGTCACTTCGTCGAGGTCGGTGGTGTCTTCGCCGTTGATCAGGATCTTGCCCGAGGTCGGTTTGATCAACCGGTTGATCATTTTCAGCGTGGTGCTCTTGCCGCAGCCCGATGGCCCGAGGAACACACAGATCTCGCCTTCGTTGACGGTCAGGCTCACCGAGTCCACGGCTTTCACATCTTTGCCGTTGCTTTGGAAGGTCTTGCTGAGGTTCTGAAGTTCGATCATTTGAGTAATCCTTTTGGAGTCAGCGTGCGTTGCAGCCATTGCAGAAGCAGGTCGGCGAAGATGGCCAGAAGACTGACCAGCACCGCGCCGACGATAAGCATCGACATGTCGCTGCGGCTGATGGAAGCGAGGATGAGTACACCGAGGCCACCGGCGCCGATGGTGGCGGCGATGGTCATCACGCCGATGTTCATCACTACGGCGGTGCGTACACCGGCGAGGATCACCGGCACGGCAATGGGCAGTTCGACCATGCGCAGGCGCTGGCCGAAGGTCATGCCGATACCGCGGGCGGCTTCGCGAATGCCGGGTTCCACGCCGGTCAGCGCCAGGTAGGTGTTACGCATGATCGGCAGCAGTGAGTAGAGAAACACGGCGGTGATTGCCGGCATCGGGCCCAGGCCCTGGCCGAACCTGGAGTAGAACGGCAACAGCAGGCCGAACAGGGCAATCGACGGCACGGTCAGCAAAACCGTGGCGCTGGCTTGCAACGGGCCGGCCAATGTCGGGAATCGGGTCATCAGGATGCCCAGCGGCACGCCGACCAGAATCGCCAGCGTTACCGCGATGCCAACCAGGGTGATGTGCTGCCAGGTCAGGTGCAGCACTAGCGGCCAATCGAGATGGGAAAAGGCGTTGAGAAATTCCATGTCTTTTTCTCCTCTGCCTTATTGAACAGACAGCAGTGGATGCTGGCGCAGGAAATCGGCGGCAACGGATGAAGGGCTTTCGTGATCGACATCGACCCGTGCGTTGAGCTGGCGCATGGTGGCGTCGTCGAACAGTTCGGCCAGTGGCTTGAGCTCTTCGGCGAGTTTCGGGTGGGCATCGAGGTAGGCCTGGCGCACCACCGGCGCGGCGGTGTAGTCGGGGAAGTAATGCTTGTCGTCTTCGAGCAACTTGAGTTTGAAGGCGTTCAAGCGACCGTCGGTGGTGTAGACCAGGCCGGCGAACACCTGGCCGTTGCGCAGGGCGGTGTAGACCAGCCCGGCATCCATCTGGCGAATGTTGTTGCGGGTCAGGTTCATGCCATAGCGGTCGACCATGCCGCCCAAACCGTCGGAACGGTTGGCGAATTCGGTGTCTAGCGCGACGAGGTGATTAGTCTTCGCCTCGGCTTGCAACACCTCGTTCAACTGGCTGATGGTGTTGATCTGCGGATAAGCCTTCGCGGTTTTTTCCGGCAGGGCCAAGGCGTAGGTGTTGCTGAATTTCGACGGAGTCAGCCAGATCAGGCCTTTTTTTCCGTCGAGTTCTTTCACTCGGGCGTAGGACTGCGCGCTGTCGAGTTTTTCAGTGACATGGTTGTAAGCCACCAGCGAGACGCCGGTGTATTCCCAGAGCATGTCCAGTTGGCCACTTTCGTGGGCGCTGCGGGCCAGATTGCTGCCCAGGCCGCCGGTCACCTGGGTGTCGTAGCCCTTGGTGCGCAGGTATTGGGAAGTGATTTCCGCGAGCAGGGTTTGTTCGGTGAACACCCGGGCGCCGATGCGGATCAGCGGTTTTTCAGCGGCTTGGGCAAATCCTGCGAGCAGCAGAACGCAGCCTAGTAAAAAGCTTGATGTCTTCATGAGAGTTCCTTTGCCGAGGCTTAAGACGGGCGCAGGCCGCGTTCGAGCCAGAGGCGGCTGGCGAGTGTCACCAGTCCGTCGAGCAGCAAGGCCAGCAGGGCGGTGCAGGCCGCGCCGAGCAGCAGTTGCGGCTGATTGTTCAGGGCGATGCCGGGGAAAATCAGGCTGCCCAGACTGTTGGCGCCAATCAGGAACGCCAGCGGCGCGGTCCCGACGTTGATCGCCAGCGCCACGCGCACGCCACCGATGATGATTGGCACGGCATTCGGCAATTCGACCCGGCACAGCACCTGAGTCGGGGTCATGCCGATGCCGACGGCGGCTTCCTTGAGCGAACCCTGAACGTTTTTCAGCCCTTCATAGGTGTTGCGCACGATCGGCAACAGCGAAGCCAGGAACAGAGCGAAGATCGCCGGGCCGCTGCCGATGCCGAGGATGCCCAAGGCGATGGCCAGTACGGCGAGCGGCGGCACGGTGTTGCCGATGTTGAAGATCTGCATGAAGCGTTCGGCGCGTCCGACCATGGTCGGGCGGCTTAAGACGATGCCGGCGGGGATGCCCACAACGAGGGCGGCCAGCATGGAAGCGAGGACAAGAATCAGATGAGCTTGCAGGTAAAACAACAAATCGTCGCGGTACTGTTCGATCGTGTTGATGCCAATCAAGTGGACCAGCAGGGCCAGAAGGGCGACGACAACCGCACCTCCTGTCAGCCCTTTGCCATAGCGAATAGCCACAGGCAGACTCCTTTTTTCAGTCGGCGAACGCAGTCCCGTGTGGCATGCCATTCCTGGCTGCCGGGAAAACAACGTTCGCGAGAAGCAGCTCTACATGCTGATAAAACCGCATGAAATCGAGCCATAAGCGCAGCCTCGTCAGGCTAACTTGCTGATTTTTCAGCCCCTGACGATGGGTCGTAACAGGGGAGTGGACGCCTCTACCTTTTAAAAGGTTCCATAATCAGCAGCGTAGGAGCTGGCGAAGCCTGCGATCTTTTGATGTTGCGTTTAGAAGCGAAGATCAAAAGATCGCAGCCTTCGGCAGCTCCTACGTTGGGTTGCAACCTCCGTCAGCCCTGTGGATGGTGGTCCGTAGATCACTTTTTAAGCTATACTCGCCGCCCTTTTTTGAATCACCGCCAGGCGATTTCCCATGACCAAACAGGCCGCCGAAGTCGCGAAACGCCGCACTTTCGCCATTATTTCCCACCCCGATGCCGGTAAGACCACCATCACCGAGAAGCTCTTGCTGATGGGCAAGGCGATTGCGGTTGCCGGCACGGTGAAGTCTCGCAAGTCCGACCGCCATGCCACCTCCGACTGGATGGAAATGGAAAAACAACGGGGTATCTCCATTACCACGTCGGTCATGCAGTTCCCGTATCGCGACCACATGGTCAACCTGCTCGACACCCCGGGCCACGAAGACTTCTCCGAAGACACCTACCGCACCCTGACTGCGGTGGACTCGGCATTGATGGTCCTCGACGGCGGTAAGGGTGTAGAACCGCGGACCATCGCCCTGATGGACGTCTGCCGTCTGCGTGACACGCCGATCGTCAGCTTCATCAACAAACTCGACCGTGACATTCGCGACCCGATCGAACTGCTCGACGAAATCGAAGCAGTCCTGAAGATCAAGGCTGCTCCGATCACCTGGCCGATCGGTTGCTACCGCGACTTCAAGGGTGTTTATCACCTCGCCGACGACTACATCATCGTCTACACCGCCGGCCACGGTCATGAGCGCACCGAAACCAAAATCATCGAGAAGCTCGATTCCGATGAAGCGCGCGCGCATTTGGGTGACGAGTACGAACGTTTCATCGAGCAGCTGGAGTTGGTGCAGGGTGCCTGCCACGAGTTCAACCAGCAGGAATTCCTCGACGGCCAACTGACCCCGGTGTTCTTCGGTACCGCGCTGGGCAACTTCGGTGTCGATCACGTACTCGACGCCGTGGTCGACTGGGCACCGCAACCACTGGCCCGTGTCGCCAACGAGCGCACCGTCGAGCCAGTGGAAGAGAAGTTCAGCGGTTTCGTGTTCAAGATCCAGGCGAACATGGACCCGAAACACCGCGACCGCATCGCCTTCATGCGCATTTGCTCCGGCAAATACGAAAAAGGCATGAAGATGCGCCATGTGCGCACCGGCAAGGACGTGCGGATCGGCGACGCGCTGACGTTCTTCTCCTCCGAGCGTGAGCAACTGGAAGAAGCGTTCGCCGGTGACATCATCGGCCTGCACAACCACGGCACCATCCAGATCGGCGACACCTTCACCGAAGGCGAAGCCCTGGGCTTCACCGGCATCCCGCACTTCGCCCCGGAACTGTTCCGCCGCGTACGCCTGCGCGATCCGCTGAAATCCAAGCAACTGCGTCAAGGCTTGCAGCAACTGGCCGAAGAGGGCGCCACCCAGGTGTTCTTCCCCGAGCGCAGCAACGACATCATTCTCGGCGCCGTCGGTGTGCTGCAGTTCGATGTGGTCGCCAGCCGTTTGAAAGAGGAATACAAGGTCGAGTGCTCCTACGAGCCGATCACGGTGTATTCCGCGCGCTGGATCGAGTCCGGCGACAAGAAGAAGCTTGAGGAATTCACCAACAAGGCCGTGGAAAACCTCGCCCTCGACGGCGGCGGTCACCTGACCTACCTGGCCCCGACCCGGGTCAACCTGGCACTGATGGAAGAACGCTGGCCGGACGTGAAATTCCGTGCGACGCGTGAGCATCACTAAGCGCTGAGTTACAAGCCCCAAAGCCCCGATGCGCGAGCCTCGGGGCTTTTTATTGTCCGGGCGGCGAGCCGCACCATGCCCCATGTAGGCTTTTTCCAGTTCGCCTGTGGCTTGCCTCCTGTTTTGCATATTCGGTGTTTTTACCCGCGACAACCTGATCGCTGACGTCTAGTGTTCGAAGCTCACACAAGCGGCCTTTTCAAGGATCAATGGAATGACCATTCGGCTGACTCATCTGCTGCGGCTGGATGGCTATTTCTGCGCAATGGCCTGGGTGCTGGCGGCGTTGCTGTTCATCAATCGCTTGAGCAGCATGGTCAAACTGTTCATGGCGTTGTACCTGCGCCAGGAACTGGGGCTGGCGATTGAAACCGTCGGCTGGCTGTTATCCGCTTATGGCGCGGGCTTGCTGGTCGGGTCGATGCTGGGCGGATGGCTGAGCGATCATGTCCGCACGGCGCGGCTGACCGCTGCACTGTTTTTTGTCTCTGTGTGGGTTCTGGTTTTGCTGGGGCTGATCACGCAAGTGCCACTGCTGGCCGGCCTGCTGTTGCTCAGTGGGATCCTCGACGGGGCGATTCGTACACTGCATCAGCGGCTGATCATGGAGTATTGCGAAGTTGCACAGCGTCCGCGTGCACAGGCCTTGAGCCGTGTCGCCAGAAACCTCGGGATGGCCGTTGCCGGGGTATTGGGTGGAGTGTTGGCACAATCCGGTTTTCGCTGGGTATTTTTCGTCAGCGCGGCCATGACCTTGCTGGCATTGCTCTGGTTTGTCCGTACGACATGGCGTCGACCGGTGCTGATTGCTGACGGAACGCCCGATGCAGAGTCGGGTTCGGGTGTGCCGTATCGCGACAAACCGTTCCTCTGGTTGTTGGCTGCAGCGATCGTGCTCGGAATGGCATTCGATACGGTCTACAGCATGTTGGGCAACTATCTGCGTGATTACTACCGGTTGAGCACCGAAGCCATTGGCTGGCAGTTCGGTCTCAATGCGACGTTGGTGGTGTTGCTGCAAATTCCACTGTCCCATTGGGGGGAGCGCTGGGGCGTGCGGCGGCAACTGGTGGCGGGATGCTTGATGCTGGCGGTCGGGCTGGGCATGTTGCCACTGGGTTCCGGGCTGTTTTACGCCTGCCTGTCGACGGTGATCTGGACGCTGGGTGAGGCGTTGTTCATGCCGCCGCTGAATGTGTTGGTGATGCAACATGCCCAAGCCGGAAAAAGCGGCCAGTACTTTGGGCTCTTCTTCATGAGCTGGAGTGCGAGCGCGCTGGTTTCGCCTGTCCTTGGCGGCCAGCTGTATGGTCATTACGGCGGGCATAGCGTCTGGTTCGCAAGCGCGGTGCTGGCGATGTTGTCCATACCGCTGATTTATCAAGCGACTCGGTTGTCCGGGTATAAAAAGGCTCTTCCTTCCGTGCGCAGCGAGCCCGCATCACTTAGTTGATCTGGTTATAGGCATTATTCGAAACCAATCTCCCTTCTCACGGCATTTCCCGACCTTCGTTAGCGTCCTATCTGGAGAATCGCGCTAAATTTCTCTCTGCGCCATTCCGGCACCCATGCTTCACCCAAGAAAGGATGGAATCGGCTATGAGCATTATTCAACGCATAGTGTTGCTGCTGAAGGTTTTGGTGATGCTATCCCTCGGCACGTCAGCGGCGTGGGCGGAGTGCACGAACCATGATGAGCAGGCCTGGAGCGGGCAAGGCGTGCACAGCGAGCTGATGCTCGCCGCATCGGAATCGGGCAGCTCGGACGATGACGACACCGCCGACGACCCAGACAGCAACGAAGACGACACTTGAGCCTGAATGACAGGCAAAAGAAAACCCCGTCTGCCTGACTGATGCGCAGTCGGGGCAGAAGGGGTTTGGTCAACTCAGCAAAAGCGCGCCCCGGTATCCGGGGCGCGTTTTTTCAGGCCGCGCCGTCGAGGAATTGCTCGGCGTAGTGGCAAGCCACCTGGCGTGTGTCGAGCAGGCGCAGGGCCGGCTCTTCGATGGCACAGCGCTCGGTCGCGTACGGGCAACGCTTGTGGAAGGCGCAGCCAGACGGCGGGTTCAGCGGGTTTGGCAGTTCGCCGACGATCTTGATTTTCGGCTTGTCCGGATCCGGGTGAATGGTTGGCGTCGCCGACAATAACGCCTGGGTGTATGGGTGCAGGGGACGGGTGTAGATGTCCTCTTTCGGGCCCATTTCCACCGGACGGCCGAGGTACATCACCATCACGTGATCGGCAACGTGGCGTACCACCGCCAGGTTGTGGGAGATGAACACGTAAGCGGTGTTGAACTCTTGCTGCAAATCCATGAACAGGTTGAGTACCTGCGCCTGAATCGACACGTCCAGCGCCGAGGTCGGTTCGTCCGCCACCAGCACTTTCGGTTGCAGCATCATCGCGCGGGCCAGGGCGATCCGCTGGCGCTGACCGCCGGAGAACATGTGCGGATAGCGCTGGTAGTGCTCGGGACGCAAGCCCACCTGCTTCATCATCGCCTGGACTTTCTCGCGACGTTCGGCGGCGGAAAGGTTGGTGTTGATCAATAGCGGTTCAGCCAGTTGATCACCGATTTTCTGCCGTGGATTCAACGACGCGTACGGGCTCTGGAATACCATCTGCACATCTTTGCGCAGTTGCTTGCGTTGAGCCTTGTCGGCGCCGGCGACTTCCTGACCGGCGATTTTCAACGAGCCGGAGGATGGCTCTTCGATCAACGTCAGGGCACGGGCCAGGGTGGATTTGCCGCAACCGGACTCACCCACGACAGCGAGGGTCTTGCCGGCTTCCAGTTCGAACGACACACCGTTGAGGGCGCGCACGGTCGCATGGCCCTTGAACAGGCCACGGGACACTTCGTAGTGACGGGTCAGGTTGCGGGCGGTAAGTACGACGGCCATTACGCCACCTCCTGGTTCAACGGGTAGAAGCAGCGGGCGAGGCTGTTGCTTTTCTGGTCAAGGGCAGGACGCTGGGTGCGGCAATTGTCTTGCACGTACGGGCAGCGCGGCGACAGCAGGCAACCTTGCGGACGGTCGTAACGACCGGGAACGATGCCCGGCAGTGTCGACAGGCGCGCAGCACCCAGGCTGTGTTCTGGGATGGCCTTGAGCAGCGCTTCGCTGTACGGGTGCGCCGGAATGTCGAACAGTTGTGGCACCTGACCGACTTCAACCGCTTGGCCCGCATACATCACGCACACGCGCTGGGCGGTTTCGGCCACGACCGCGAGGTCGTGAGTAATCAGCACCAGGCCCATGTTCTGCTCTTTCTGCAGGGCCAGCAGCAGGTCCATGATCTGCGCCTGAATCGTTACGTCGAGTGCCGTGGTCGGTTCGTCGGCGATCAGCAGTTTTGGTTCGCCGGCAATCGCCATGGCGATTGCAACACGCTGGCTCATGCCGCCGGAGAGTTGATGCGGGTAGGCATCCATTCGGCTGGCGGCGCCCGGGATTTCCACTTTTTCCAGCAGTTCGATGGCGCGCTTGCGAGCGTCCTTCCTGGACATTTTCAGATGCAGGCGCAGCACTTCTTCGATCTGGAAGCCCACGGTGTAGCTCGGGTTCAGCGCGGTCATCGGGTCCTGGAAGACCATGGCCAGGTCTTTGCCGACGATCTGTCGACGCTGACGGTTGCTGAGCGCGAGCATGTTCTTGCCGTCGAAATTCAGGGCGTCGGCGGTGACGATCCCCGGATGCTCGATCAGGCCCATCAGCGCCATCATGGTCACGGACTTGCCGGAACCCGACTCGCCAACGATGGCCAGCACTTCGCCCTTTTCCACGGATATGTCGAGACCATCGACCACCGGAACGGCGTTGGCGTCGCCGAAGCGAACGTTGAGATTCTTGATTTCTAACAGTGACATTTGAATCTCCTCAGGCGGCGTTCTTGAGTTTCGGGTCCAGCGCATCGCGCAGGCCGTCGCCCATCAAGTTGATTGCCAGCACGCTGAGCAAAATGGTCAAACCAGGCAAGCTCACCACCCACCAGGCGCGTTCGATGTAGTCGCGAGCCGAAGCCAGCATGGTGCCCCACTCAGGGGTTGGCGGTTGTACGCCAAGGCCGAGGAAGCCCAGTGCTGCGGCATCGAGAATCGCCGAGGAGAAACTCAAGGTGGCCTGAACAATCAGCGGCGCCATGCAGTTGGGCAGCACGGTGACGAACATCAGGCGAGGCAGACCGGCACCGGCCAGGCGCGCGGCGGTCACGTAGTCGCGGTTCAATTCGCCCATCACCGCGGCGCGGGTCAGACGGACATAGGACGGCAACGAAACCACGGCGATGGCAATAATGGTGTTGATCAGGCCAGGGCCGAGGATGGCGACAATTGCCACCGCCAGCAGCAGGGACGGCAGGGCCAGCATGATGTCCATCAGACGCATGATGGTCGGGCCGAGCACGCGCGGGAAGAACCCGGCGAACAGTCCCATCAGGATGCCTGGAATCAGCGACATCACCACCGATGACAAGCCGATCAGCAGGGACAGGCGCGAGCCGTGAATCAAACGCGACAGCAGGTCACGACCGAGTTCATCGGTACCCAGCAGGAACTGGATATGCCCGCTTTCCAGCCAGGAGGGCGGGGTCAGCAGGAAGTCGCGGTACTGTTCGCTCGGGTTATGCGGTGCGACCCATGGGGCGAAGATCGCGCAGAAAATCACCAGCAGCATGAACATCAGGCCGGCGACGGCCCCTTTGTTCCTGGAAAACGCATGCCAGAATTCTTTGTAGGGCGACGGATACAGCAGGCTTTGATCGACTGCTACCGGTGTAGTGAGAGTGGTCATGGTCATTGATCTCAGCGCTGATGACGGATGCGTGGGTTGGCAAAGCCGTAGAGGATGTCCACTACGAAGTTGACCAGAATCACCAGGCAGGCGATTAACAGGATGCCGTTCTGCACCACGGGATAGTCCCGTGCGCCAATGGCTTCGATCAGCCATTTGCCGATGCCGGGCCAGGAGAAGATGGTTTCGGTCAGGACCGCGCCGGCCAGCAGCGTGCCGACTTGCAGGCCGACCACCGTCAGTACCGGAATCAGCGCATTGCGCAGACCGTGCACGAATACCACGCGCGATGGCGACAGGCCTTTGGCGCGGGCAGTGCGGATGTAGTCTTCACGCAGCACTTCGAGCATCGACGAACGGGTCATCCGCGCAATCACCGCCAGCGGAATGGTGCCGAGCACGATGGCTGGCAGGATCAGGTGATGCAGGGCATCGAAGAACGCTCCGACGTCATCGGCCAGCAACGTATCGATGAGCATGAAGCCGGTGCGTGGCTCGATGTCGTAGAGCAGGTCGATCCGCCCGGATACCGGGGTCCAGCCCAGGCTCACCGAGAAGAACATGATCAGGATCAGGCCCCACCAGAAGATCGGCATCGAGTATCCCGCCAGGGAGACACCCATTACCCCATGGTCGAACAGGGACCCTCGCTTGAGTGCCGCGATCACCCCGGCCAGAAGGCCCAGGATGCCGGCGAACAACATGGCGGCCGAGGCCAGTTCCAGGGTCGCGGGGAATAGAGAGCTGAACTCGGTCCAGACGCTTTCACGGGTACGCAGGGATTCGCCGAGATCGCCGTGGGCCAGTTTGCCAATGTAATCCAGGTATTGGGCATACAGCGGTTTGTTCAGACCTAGGCGTTCCATTGCCTGAGCATGCATTTCGGGGTCGACCCGACGTTCGCCCATCATCACTTCCACGGGGTCGCCAGGAATCATGCGGATCAACGCGAAAGTCAACAAGGTGATGCCGAAGAACGTGGGGATCAGTAACCCCAATCGGCGGGCAATAAAACTAAACATCTTGTGTGGTACCTCATCAGCCGGTTAGGCGTACCCGGCATCGCTGGGGTCAGCGATGCCGGGCGTTTCTTATCTACTTCACCTGGGTGGTGGCGAAGTTGTTAGTGGTGAGGGGGCTAATGTGATAGCCCTCTACGTTGGTGCGCATTGCAGTGAACATGCGGGTGTGCGCCATGCTGATCCATGGCTGGTCCTGATTGAAAACGTCCTGGGCCTGTTCGTAGAGCGCCGTGCGTTCGGCCGGGTTCACTTTGGCCCGTGCTTCGTCGATCAGCGCCTGGAACTTTTCATTGCACCAGCGAGCGTAGTTTTCGCCGTTCTTGGCAGCCTCACAACTGAGCATAGGCGTCAGGAAGTTATCCGGGTCGCCGTTATCGCCTGCCCAACCGGCGGACACCATATCGTGCTCGCCGTTCTTCGCGCGCTTGAGCATTTCGCCCCATTCCATGACACGAATATCGACCTTGATTCCAACCTTGGCCAGATCTGCCTGCATCATTTGTGCGCCGAGCATCGGATTAGGGTTGGTCGGGCCGCCGCCGTTACGGGTGAACAGGGTGAACACGGTGCCATCCGGCACACCGGCTTCCTTGAGCAGGGCGCGAGCCTTGTCGAGGTCGCGAGGCGGGTTGGTCAGTTTATGGTTGTAGCCCAGCAGGGTGTCCGGGTACGGGTTGACCGCCACCGTCGCATTGCCTTTGCCGAACAGCGCGTTGACATATGCCTCTTTGTCGAACGCGATGTCGATGGCTTTGCGCACTCGCACGTCGCTTATGTACGGGCGTGCGGTGTTCATGGCGACGTAGGAGACGGTCATCGCGTTCAGCTCATCAACCTTCAGGTTGGTGTCTTTCTTGATGCTCGGGATGTCATCCGGTTTCGGATACAGCGCGATCTGGCACTCGTTGGCCTTGAGCTTTTGCAGGCGCACGTTGTTGTCGGTGGCAATCGCCAGGACCAGCGCGTCAGCCGGTGGCTTGCCACGGAAGTAGTCCGGGTTGGCCTTGAAGCGCACCTGGGCGTCCTTGGCGTAACGCTGGAAAATGAACGGGCCGGTACCGACCGGTTTGTTGTTCAGGTCGCCGGTCTTGTTGGCCTTGAGCAACTGGTCGGCGTATTCGGCCGGGTAGATCGAGGAGAACGCCATGGCGATGTCTGCCAGGAACGGCGCTTCGCGGCGGGTCAGGGTGAACTTGACCGTGTTGTCGTCGACTTTCTCTACGCTTTTGAGCAGTTCCTTGAAGCCCATGCTCTCAAAGTACGGGAAGCCCACGCTCGACAGCTTGTGCCATGGGTGATTCGGGTCCAGCTGACGCTGGAAGCTCCAGACCACGTCGTCGGCGTTCATGTCGCGGGTCGGCTTGAAGTAATCGGTGGTGTGAAACTTGACGCCTTTGCGCAGGTGGAACGTGTAGGTCAGGCCGTCTTCACTGATGTCCCAGGATTCGGCCAGCGCCGGAATCACTTCAGTGGTGCCGGGCTTGAAGTCCGCCAGGCGATTGAAGATGGTTTCGGCCACTGCGTCGGCTGTGACTGCAGTCGTGTACTGGACCATATCGAAGCCTTCCGGGCTGGCTTCGGTACAGACCACCAAGGGTTTGGCCGAGACGCCAACAGCGACACTCAGCAATGCGGCAGCGATGGCCGCTCGTAGGGGAAGCATTTTCATCAAGAACCCTCTGCAATCGGTTGAACAGGAAAAACCGGACGGCCGACTCGTCATGAGTCAGCCGCCGGCGTGCGTTTTACAAAATGTTGAAAGGGATGGTGGTCACGAGACGGAACTCGTTGAGGCTGCCATCAGCCTGGTTTTCGCTGGCACGGTGCGCGGTGTAGGTCGCGCGGATAGCGGTGGCCTTGAGTGGGCCGCTCTGTACCGCGTACGAAGCGCCGATGCCGTATTCGTAGTGGTGCTCGCCATCCTGGGTCTGGATGCCGTCGTAACCTTTGCCAACCACGCCACCGTTGCCGGTGTAGTGAGTGCCGTCGATACCCCAGCCGCGAGCCTGGTAGATGTTGAACTTCAGACCTGGCACGCCGTATTCGGCCATGTTCAGGCCATAGGCGATCTGGAAGGACTTCTCGTTCGGGCCGTTGAAGTCCGACAGCAGGGAGTTGGCCAGGTAGATGCCGTTGGTTTCATGCAGGTAGTCGAAGTACTCGTTACCGTTCACTTCCTGGTACGAGAAGGTCAGGCTGTGGGCCTGGTGGGTCAGGCCGAACGACAGGGAGTAGGTGTCGTTGTCGATCTCGCCGAGCTTGGCTTTACCTTCGTCTACGGTTTTGTAGTAGTTCAGGCCGGTGGTCAGGCTCAGGACCTGGCTGTCACCCAGTACATGGGTGGCGCCGAAGTAGTACTGGTTCCACAGGTCTTCAGCCTGGGTGCCCCAAAGGCTGGTGGTCAGGCTGGAGAATGGCTGGTAGGTGATACCGGCAGTGTGGACGTGATCGGCTTCGGCATTGGTGTCGCCGTATTCGGAGCGGAACTTGCGCTGGCTTTGTTCGGTACGCGGAGAGTTGCGGTCGAAAGTGCCGAGGTCGAAGGTCAGGTTTTCCAGTTCTTCACTGTGCAGGCTCACACCTTCGAAGCTCGAAGGCAGGGCACGGTTACCGATGACATCGACCATCGGGCTGCTGAAGTTCTGGCGGCCGGCGGTCAGCGTGGTGTTGGAGATACGGGCCTTGACGTTGGCCAGTCCCAGTTTGCTCCACTGACCTTGTGCGTCGCCGCCTTCTTTGGTCAGGGTACGGTTGTTGCCCGCGCCAGGTCGGGTGGTCGGTGCGCCGCCGTTGTTGGACGCCAGGTCCTTGCGATCACGATCCAGAGCGATGGCATTGTAGGCAGCCACTTCGGTACTGAAGCCTACGGTGCCTTCAGTGAAACCGGAGTTGTACTTGACGATAGTGCCCTGAACCCAGTTGATACGACGATCAGTCGGGGTCGATACACCGTCCTTCTTGTAAGTGAACTTGCCGCCACGTTTCAATTGCTCGTTGGCGTACCAGTTACGCGTGCTGCCGGTGATCGATTGGCCTTCGACAAAGCCAGTGGCTTCGCTTTGGGCGCTTTTCTCTTTCACGGTAACCGGGGTGAACGCCTGGCTCTGGGATTCTGCGTAAGCCGTGGCGGTCACGCTGCTGATGGCCAAGGCCAGTAACGCGGTGCTGCTCAGTTTCATGTGTGAAGCTCCTTACTTTCTTTTTTTAATGCCGGTCTTTTTTGGTGATCCGGCTATTTGGTTTAGAACTCATTCAGGCTTAGCAAACGTTTGCTGTAGGCCGATTTGACGAATTACGGCAATACGCTTGCATGAGGGCGGAATCCGCCCCCGGCGTTTCTGGCTAATTGGTTATTGGTCGATACTGACGCCCGAGAACACGTTGCGACCGAAGGGGCTGACCTTGAACCCTTCGACTTTGGCGCTCAACGGCTGGTTGACCGTCGAGTGGGCGACCGGCGTGATCGGCACCTGCTGCTTGAGGTACTGCTGCGCCTGTTTGTAGAGCACGGTGCGCTGGTCGCGATCGGTGACGACCTTGGCCTGCTTGATCAGCTTGTCGTAGGCCGGATCACACCACATGGAGTAGTTGTTGCCGCCAATGGCATCGCAGCTGTAGAGCGTGCCGAGCCAGTTGTCCGGGTCGCCGTTGTCACCGGTCCAGCCGATCAGGCTGATGTCGTGCTCGCCGTTCTTGGTGCGCTTGATGTACTCGCCCCATTCGTAGCTGACGATCTTGACCTTGAGGCCGATCTTCGCCCAGTCCGCCTGGAGCATTTCGGCCATCAGTTTGGCGTTGGGGTTGTACGGACGCTGGACCGGCATGGCCCAGAGGGTGATTTCGGTGCCTTCCTTCACGCCGGCGGCCTTGAGCAGTTCCTTGGCTTTTTCCGGGTTGTAGGAGGCGTCCTTTATGGTGTCGTCATAGGACCACTGGGTCGGTGGCATGGCATTGACCGCCAGTTGACCGGCACCTTGATAGACGGCGTTGAGAATGCCTTGCTTGTTCACCGCCATGTCCAGCGCCTGGCGCACTTCGAGCTGGTCGAAAGGCTTGTGCCGGACGTTATAGGCGATGTAGCCGAGGTTGAAGCCGGGTTTCTCGATCAGCTGCAGTTTAGGGTCATTCTTCAGGGCGGTTACGTCGGCGGGGCGTGGGTGCAGGGTGATCTGGCATTCGTTGGCCTTGAGCTTCTGCACGCGCACCGAGGCGTCGGTGTTGATGGCAAAAATCAGGTTGTCGAGCTTGACCCGGCTGGGGTCCCAGTACTGCTTGTTGCCGCTGTAACGGATGTTGGAGTCTTTCTGGTAGCTCTTGAACACGAACGGCCCGGTGCCGATCGGCTTCTGGTTGATCTCGCTCGGCTTGCCGGCCGCCAGCAACTGCTCGGCGTATTCGGCCGAAAGGATGGCGGCGAAGCTCATGGCGATGTTCTGGATGAACGCGGCGTCGACGTTGTTGAGCGTCATCACCACGGTCAGCGGCCCGGTCTTTTCGACCTTGGCAATATTCTTGTTCAGGCTCATCCCATTGAAATACGGGAACTCGGTCGGATAAGCCTTACGGAACGGGTGCTGCGGATCGAGCATGCGATTAAACGTGAACAGCACGTCGTCGGCGTTGAAATCGCGGGTCGGCGTGAAGTATTTGGTCGTGTGAAACTTCACCCCCTCGCGCAGATGGAACGTGTACTTGAGGCCGTCTTCGGAAATATCCCAGCGGGTTGCCAGGCCTGGCACGACATTGGTGGCGCCTTTTTCAAACTCTGCCAAACGGTTGTACAGCGGCTCGGCGGCGTCGTTATCGGTCGCAGTGGTGTACTGCGCGGTGTCGAAACCGGCGGGGCTGCCTTCGGAGCAGAACACCAGGCTGTTATTGGCGGCCTGGCTGATGGAAGTGGCGGCCAGCAGGCCGGTGCCCAGCAATGCGGATAAAACCAAGGAATGGCGCATGACGCTCCCTCTTTTTTTAGTGTTATTCAATGCGCCGCGATCCCGTCCGGGGACGTTGTGGCGGCATTGAGCTCAAACCAATACGGGCAGCAAACCGATAGCCCACACAGTCACTGGTCAGAACCCGACGGTAGGTGCCGTGGGTCTGGCAGTAAATGCGCTGAGTCCTAAAGACTCGTAGGAAAAGGCAACGCGTCCTGTCCCCTGGCTGTGTCAGACAGCGGATTTGGATGTAGGCAAATTCCTAGCTTCTCGGCAGAAAAAAGCAGCGGCGACGCTGAAAACGTCGCCGCTGCCTTTTCTTATTTGCTGACGCTGACGCCGTAGAAGGAGTTCAAGCCAAATGGGCTGATCTTGAAGTCCTGCACGTTGGCGCGCATGGGTTGGAACACCGTCGAGTGAGCGATAGGTGTCATTGGAACAGCATCTTTGAGGACGTGTTGCGCCTGTTTGTACAGTTCGGTGCGCTTGGCCTGATCGGTGGTGCGTTTGGCTTCCTTGACGAGGCCGTCGAATTTCTTGTCGCACCATTTGGAGAAGTTGTTGCCGCTCAGCGAGTCGCAGCCGAACAGTACGTTGAGCCAGTTGTCCGGGTCACCGTTGTCGCCGCTCCAGCCGATGATCATCGCCTGGTTCTCGCCGCCTTTGGAACGCTTGATGTACTCGCCCCATTCGTAGCTGGTGATCTTGACGTTCAGGCCGATCTTCTTCCAGTCGGACTGCAGCATTTCAGCCATCAGCTTGGCGTTCGGGTTGTACGGACGCTGTACCGGCATCGCCCACAGAACGATTTCGGTGCCTTCCTTGACGCCGGCTTCCTTGAGCAGCGCCTTGGCTTTCTCAGGATCGTACTTGGCATCCTTGATGGTGGTGTCGTAGGACCATTGGGTCGGCGGCATGGCGTTGACGGCCAGTTGGCCTGCGCCCTGATAAACCGAGTCGATGATCTGCGGCTTGTTGACAGCCATGTCCAGCGCCTGACGAACGCGCAGGTCGGCCAGCGGGTTCGGTTCGTTGCTGCCCTTTACCTTGTCCATCACGTTGTAGGCGATGTAGCCCAAGTTGAAACCGGCCTGGTCAGGCAGCTTCAGGTCCTTGTCTTCTTTCAGCGCTTTCAGGTCGGCTGGACGCGGGAACAGAGTGATCTGGCACTCGTTCTTCTTCAGCTTCTGGATGCGTACCGACGGGTCGGTGGTGATGGCGAAGATCAGGTTGTCGATCTTCACGTCGTCAGGCTTCCAGTAGTCCTTGTTCCCGGTGTAGCGGATGTTGGAGTCTTTCTGGTAGCTCTTGAACACGAACGGGCCGGTGCCGACCGGTTTCTGGTTGATGTCGGCAGCCTTGCCTTCCTTGAGCAGCTGGGCAGCGTACTCGGCGGACTGGATCGAGGCGAAGCTCATGGCCATGTTCTGGATGAACGCGGCGTCTACGTCTTTGAGGGTGAACTTGACGGTGTGGTCGTCGACTTTATCGATCTTGGTGATGTTGGTATCCATCCCCATGTCGGTGAAGTACGGGAACTCGGTCGGGTATGCCTTACGGAACGGGTCATCCTTGTTAATCATGCGATTGAAGGTGAACAGCACGTCGTCGGCGTTGAACTCACGCGTCGGCTTGAAATACGGGGTGGTGTGGAACTTGACGCCTTCACGCAGGTGGAAAGTGTAAGTCAGGCCGTCACTGGAAATGTCCCACTTGGTCGCCAGGCCAGGAATCACGGCGGTGCCGCCGCGCTCGAACTGGGTCAGGCGGTTGAACATGGTTTCTGCAGAGGCGTCGAAGTCGGTTCCGGTGGTGTACTGACCTGGGTCGAAACCGGCCGGGCTTCCTTCGGAGCAGAACACCAGGTTAGACGCCGCTTGGGCGAAAGGTGCACTGGCTAACAGGCTTGCGCCGACTAAAAACGGAATGACCGCGTGTTTAAGCATGGTGGCCTCATGATTTGTTGTCATTTTTGGAATTAGAGGACGACCTCGTGAGTCGACCTGCGGATACTTATGCAGGGGCCGTACCCAATGCAAGATCCTGAATGGCCACAAGTCCTAAAGAGTGGCACGAACGTACCTTAATGTCGCATATGTATAAATAGTGACGTATTTGACCGTTTGCGCAGGTTTTTTACGGTGCAAGTCGTGCACCGATAAGGGGCGGCCGGGGCGTTTGACGCACCCGGTTGGAGCCTGGTGTTACTTATTTATACCCACGCCATAGAACGGTGTGAGGCCAAACGGACTGATCTTGAAGTCGGTGACTTCCTTGCGCAGTGGCTGGAACACCGTCGAGTTGGCAATGGGTGTGATAGGTACTTGTTGTTTAAGGATTTGCTGTGCCTGTTGGTACAGTTTGACCCGCTGTTGTTTGTCCGTGGACACCTTGGCTTGTTGCACCAGTTTGTCGTAGGCCGGGTCACACCATTTGGCGTAGTTGCTACCTTTCACCGCAGCGCAGCTGTAGAGCACGCCGAGCCAGTTATCCGGGTCACCGTTGTCGCCGGTCCAGCCGTAGATCATTGCGTCATGCTCACCGTTCTTGGCGCGTTTGATGTACTCGCCCCATTCATAGCTGACGATGTTGGCCTTGATCCCGACTTTCTCCCAATCCTGCTGGATCATCTGTGCCGACATCCGCGCATTGGGGGTGGAGGCGCGCTGCACGGTCATGGCCCACAGATTAATTGTAGTGCCGGGTGCAACCCCCGCTTCTTTCAGTAGCGCGCGGGCTTTGGTCGGGTCGTGCGGGGCGTCCTTGATGCTCGGGTCATACGACCATTGCGCCGGTGGCAAGGCGTTTTGCGCCAGTTGCCCGGCACTCTGGTAGACAGCCTTGATGATCGCCGGCTTGTCGATGGCCATATCCAGCGCCTGGCGTACCTTGAGCTGGTCCAGCGGTGGGTGGGTCACGTTGTAGGCAAGGAAGCCGAGGTTGAAACCGGCTTGCTTGAGCACCCTCAGATTCGGGTCTTGCTCCATCACTTCGATGTCTGCCGGGCGTGGGTAGCCGCTGACCTGGCACTCGCCGGCCTTGAGTTTTTGCAAGCGCACGGCGGCGTCCGGGGTGATCGAGAAAATCAGGTTGTCGAGTTTCACGTCCTCGGGTTTCCAGTAAGCCTTGTTGGCGGCGTAGCGGATTTGCGAGTCCTTTTGGTAGCGCTTGAACACGAATGGGCCGGTGCCGACCGGTTTCTGGTTGAGGTCGGCGGCTTTGCCTTCCTTTAACAGTTGGGCGGCGTATTCGGCGGATTGCACCGAGGCGAAGCTCATGGCGAGGTTTTGCACGAACGCGGCGTCGACGTTGTTCAGGCTGAAGCGCACGGTGTGGTCGTCGATCTTGTCGATGCTTTTGATCGTGGTGTTCAGGCCCATGTCGGTGAAGTACGGCGACTCGGCGGGGTAGGCCTTGCGGAAGGCGTTGTCCGGGTCGAGCAGGCGCTGGAAGGTGAACAGCACGTCGTCGGCGTTGAAGTCTCGGGTGGGGGTGAAGTAGTCGGTGGTGTGGAATTTCACGCCGTCGCGCAGGTGGAAGGTGTAGGTGAGGCCGTCCTCGGATACGTCCCATTTTGTTGCCAGGCCGGGTTCGATTTCGGTGCCGCCGCGTTTGAATTGGGTGAGGCGGTTGAAGACGGTTTCGGCCGAGGCATCGAAGTCGGTGCCGCTGGTGTATTGGCTGGGGTCGAAGCCGGCGGGGCTGGCTTCGGAGCAGTAGACCAGGGTGGTGGCGGCTTGGGCGGTTTGTGCGAGGGATGCGGTTGTGGCGAGGGCGAGTGCGAGCAGGAGTGGTTTGACGGTGGTTCTTTCCATGGAGTCCCCGAGGGCTTTGCGGCGATGTTTTCCTGAGGGTAGCGTTGTTGGCGGGGAGGGTGGAAATATCGTTTTTTGAGGGGGACCCCTCTGTTGTGGCATACCCCGGATTATTCGGGATCTTGGCGGCCTTCGGGCCGACCATGCTCTTGTTGGTCGGGTACATATCCGTTTCTGCGGTAACGGCTACTTATGGTTTCGCCCTTACGGCGACTCCCTTTTTTACAAGCGCCTAAAAAAGGAAGCAAAAAACGCTCGCCCCAAGCGTCCGGCCCCTCGCTGAGGCTCGGCGTTCCTTCGTTCCGGTATCCATCTGGGGGCATCGCCCTACGGTTGGCTTCGCTTCAACCTACATGCGATGGGTTCGACTGCGTCGAACGGCGCTGCGCGCCAATCCCCAGATGAACACCTCCACTCAGCCTCCCGAAGGGGCGGGTGAATCAAGATCAAAAGCGGCAGGCGAGCTAACGCTCGGCCTGTAGTTTGGCGGGTGTACGCCGCTCCACTGTGGGAGAGGGCTTGCCCGCGAAGGCGGCCTGATAGCCGACCCATCTCTTTCGTCTGTACCTGAATGATCGTTCCTACGCTCCCGCGTGGGAACGCCGCCAGGGACGCTCCGCGTTCCGCTTTTGAATGTTTAATCGATGTGTCAGAACGCAGACCTTTCCCACGCATCTTTCAGGTTGTCCGTCGGAAGCGGGCTCTCTAGTCTTTGGCTGTCGCTGCAAAACCAGCGAGCAGGTGTGGAAACCTGAACCTTAAGTAGTTGCATTGCATCACCACCGTAATCGTTGCCGATGTCTTCTTTCGTCTGCAAACTGCGTTATGGCGGCTGTGCGTGGGCAGACTTCGGTCTGGCCGGGTGCCTACTTACCGGTTTTCCACCCCGCGTACAGCTGCCACCCCTTTGTCGTGTGGAAACGACAAGTGGATGGCTCCCACTCAGTAAGTAGGAGTTTTTATGGATAAGTTGATCCCCGACCCACCCTTCAACGCCACCACACCCAACGCCGAAGCTTTGCGTAGCGAAGAGCTACTCAAAGACCGCGAAGCGATAAAACGTGCGCTCGACTACTACCTCGATCCGCCCAAACCTTACGCCGCAAAACCTCGTCGCCCCAGCACGATGTACTTGGTTGCCCCTGACATGGGCACCGAAAGTCTGCTGGCACAAGCCTGCGAGTCATTGGCCTCGGCCAGTGTCCTGGCCAGCGATTTCGCCACGAACCTGATCGGCCCGCAACGCAATACAGTGTTGGCGATTCAACAGATCATCATGCTGGCGGAATTGGCGGTGAATCGGGCGTTGGATAACGTCGATCCGCAGATTTAAGTCTGAATCACTGCGATGACGCCCATGCTTTCACCACCAAGCTGACGGTCACAACCAGATTCTTCTGGTACAAAAAAAAGGCGATCACTTCGGTGATCGCCGTTTTCGTGTCCGGGTTATCGCATCAAGGCATCAACACTTCAATCGCCCCATCCGCCGTCATGCTGACCTGGCTGGTGCCGGCTTCAACTTCTGGCGTCACCGGTGCCGAATCCATGCCGGCGGCAGCTTTCATCATCATCGGCCCGCGCATGTACGGTTGTGGATAACCGTTGCTGTTGAGGTTCAGGTTGACGATTTTGTAGCTCTTGCCGCCCAAGGCGTCGGTGGCGAGTTGGGCGCGGGCCTTGAAGGCGGTCACGGCTTCTTTGAGCAGGGCGTCTTCGCTGGCTTTGCGGGTTGGCGTCGCGATGGCGAAGTCCATGCCGCCCATTTTCAGGTCGGTGAGCAGTTCGCCGGTGAGTTTGGACAGGGCGGCGAAGTCCGAGCTTTCCAGACGCAGTTCGGCGCGTTCGCGCCAGCCGGTGATTTTCTGGCCTTTGGTGTCGTAGATCGGGTAGCTGTTGCGGCTGCCTTGGCGCAGGGTGATGTCTTTGACCTGCTTGGCCTGGGCCAGTGCCTTGTTCATGGTGGTGCTGACGTCGGCGGCGAGTTTGGCCGGGTCGGTGTTTTGTTCTTCGGTGTAGAGGGTCACGATCATCAGGTCGCGGGCCACTTCCTGGCTGACTTCGGCGCGCAGGGAGATCTGGTTGTAATGCAGCTCGTCGACGGCCAGGGCCGGGAGGCTGGCGGCGGTGCCAACGCTTAAGGCAAGAAGGGCGGCGCTGCGGCGCAATGTGTGCATGAAAAGCTCCTTGGACGATGCGCAGGGGTTAGGGTCCGAACCTGCGTGAAACCATCAGACTCTAGCTTCAATGGTCCGTTTCGCACAGTTACAACTTCTATACAGTCTCAACCGGTGCCGGGCTTTTGTGGCGAGGGAGCTTGCTCCCGCTCGGCTGCGAAGCAGTCGCAAAGTCGGTATGCGCGGTTTGCCAGTTTCATCCGGTTGAATGGTTGGGGGCCTGCTTCGCAGGCCGGCGGGAGCAAGCTCCCTCGCCACAGGGGGCTCATCGGCGAAGCATTCACTTATAAATCCATGAGCCGCAACTGTGGTCGTTTGCCGCACTTTCGCCTCTCATGCCCGCGGCTTGGTTATACTCCGTGCGATCCGCCTGGAGCGCTCATCAGGAGAGCTCATGCTCGCCCCCGTACAATTGACTTCCGCCACTCGCCAGAACCTCTGGCGGCTGACTTTCATCCGGATTCTGGTGCTCGCCGCCCAGGCCGGCTCCGTAGGCCTGGCCTACTGGCTCCAGCTGCTGCCGTTGCCGTGGGTGCCGCTGGCGATGACCCTGGGCTGTTCGACGCTGTTGTGTGTGTTCACCGCCGTGCGCCTGCGCACTTCGTGGCCGGTTACCGAGCTTGAGTACGCCCTGCAACTGGCCTGCGACCTGTTTATACACAGCGCCTTGTTGTATTTCTCCGGTGGTTCGACCAACCCGTTCGTCTCTTATTACCTGGTGCCGCTGACCATCGCCGCCGTGACGCTGCCGTGGCGCTATTCGGTGATTCTGTCGGGTATCGCCCTGGCGCTGTATACGTTGCTGCTGGCGCGGTTCTACCCGCTGGAAACCTTCCCCATCGCCCGGGAAAACCTGCAGATCTACGGCATGTGGTTGAGTTTTGCCTTGGCCGCCGCCGTCATCACCTTCTTTGCTGCACGCATGGCTGAAGAGCTGCGTCGGCAGGAAGAGCTGCGTGCGATCCGTCGCGAAGAAGGCCTGCGCGATCAGCAATTGCTGGCCGTCGCGACTCAGGCTGCCGGTGCCGCCCATGAACTGGGTACGCCGTTGGCGACCATGAGCGTGTTGCTCAAAGAGATGCAGCAGGATCACCCCGACCCGATGTTGCAGGACGATTTGAAGGTTTTGCAGGATCAGGTCAAGTTGTGCAAGGAAACCTTGCAGCAACTGGTGCGCGCCGCCGAGGCCAACCGTCGTATGGCGGTGGAGATGCAGGATGTCACCGACTGGCTCGACGAAGCGCTCAACCGCTGGCACCTGATGCGTCCTGAGGCCAGTTATCGCTTCCAGCGTCTTGGCCAGGGCACGGTGCCGCGTATGGCGCCGCCGCCGGATTTGACTCAAGCGCTGTTGAACCTGCTGAACAACGCCGCCGATGCCTGCCCTGAAGGCTTGCAAGTGACCCTGGACTGGACCGCCGAAGACCTGACCATCAGCATTCGCGACCATGGTGCCGGTGTACCGCTGGCTATCGCCGAGCAGATCGGCAAACCGTTTTTTACCACCAAGGGCAAAGGTTTCGGCCTGGGCCTGTTTTTGAGCAAGGCCAGCGTGACACGCGCCGGCGGCTCAGTGAAACTCTACAGTCATGAGGAAGGCGGCACGCTCACCGAGCTGCGCCTGCCCCGTGTCGCCCGAGGAGACGAACATGAGTGACGAGATCCAAGTTGAAGGCGAAGAACTGCCGCATTTGCTGCTGGTAGACGATGATGCAACCTTCACCCGCGTGATGGCCCGCGCCATGGCCCGCCGTGGTTTTCGCGTCAGCACCGCAGGTTCCGCCGAAGAGGGCCTGACCATCGCCCAGGCCGATATCCCTGATTACGCCGCGCTTGACCTGAAAATGGACGGCGATTCGGGCCTGGTGTTGCTGCCCAAGCTGCTCGAACTCGACCCGGACATGCGCGTGGTGATACTCACCGGTTACTCGAGCATTGCCACCGCCGTCGAGGCAATCAAGCGCGGCGCCTGCAATTACCTGTGCAAACCGGCGGATGCCGATGACGTGCTGGCCGCGTTGCTCTCCGAGCACGCCGACCTCGACAGCCTGGTGCCGGAAAACCCGATGTCCGTGGACCGTCTCCAGTGGGAGCACATCCAGCGCGTCCTGACCGAGCACGAAGGCAACATTTCCGCCACCGCCCGTGCTCTGGGCATGCACCGCCGCACGCTGCAGCGCAAACTGCAGAAGCGCCCGGTCCGTCGCTGAACGAGCGCTGAACGGTTATCGCCAGCCCTCGCGATCACACGAGCCGATCATTTATGATCGGTTCTTGTGTGTTCTTTTCTTTATTGAGCCTTATCCATGAATCAGAACGCTGAATATTCCGCGGTCAACGATGCTGTGCGCGGGCAGTTTTTTCGCAAAGTCTGGGCGATTACCACGCCTTACTGGCGCAGCGAAGAGAAGGGCAAGGCCTGGACGCTGTTGATCGCCGTGATCGCGCTGTCGCTGTTCAGCGTGGGGCTTTCGGTGTGGTTCAACACTTGGTACAAGGATTTTTACAACGCCCTGCAACAAAAGGATGAAGCGGCGTTCTGGCGGCTGATTCTGTATTTTTGCGGGATCGCGGCGGTGGCGATTGTCGGCGCAGTGTACCGGCTCTATCTGACCCAGATGCTGACCATTCGCTGGCGGGCCTGGCTCACCGAAAAGCACTTCGCCCGTTGGCTCGAAAACAAGAATTACTACCAGCTGGAGCAGGGCGGTTACACCGATAACCCGGACCAGCGGATTTCCGAAGACCTCAATAAATTCACCACTAACACGTTGGGCCTGGGCCTGGGCTTGATCCGTAACGTCGTCAGCCTGGTGTCGTTCTCGATCATTTTGTGGGGTGTGTCGGGCAGCATCGAAGTATTGGGCTTCACGATTCCCGGCTACATGTTCTGGTGCGCGCTGGTTTATGCCGCCGTCGGCAGCTGGCTGACGCATGTGATTGGTCGTCGCTTGATCGGCCTCAACAACAACCAGCAACGTTTCGAAGCCGACTTGCGTTTCTCCATGGTGCGGGTCCGCGAGAATGCCGAAAGCATTGCGCTGTACAACGGCGAACCCAACGAGAACCGTCGTCTGAGCAGCCGTTTCGGCCTGGTCTGGCGTAACTTTTGGGACATCATGAAAGTGTCCAAGCGCCTGACTTTTTTCACCTCCGGTTATGCCCAGATCGCAATCATTTTCCCGTTCATGGTTGCGGCGCCGCGCTATTTCGCTGGCAAGATCGAACTCGGTGAGCTGATGCAAATCAATTCGGCATTCGGCAACGTGCAGGAGAACTTCAGCTGGTTCATCAGCGCGTACCAGGACCTTGCCGAGTGGCGTGCGACTTGCGATCGTCTACTGAGTTTCCGTCAGGCCATGACCGACAACGAAGAGCGCGCGCCGGCCATCGACGTGCAGAATCAGGGCTCGGCGCTACGGGTGCATAACCTTGGCCTCGACCTGGCGGATGGTCGTCACCTGCTGACCAACGCCGACATGACCGTGGAGGAGGGCGAGCGCGTCATGCTCAGCGGTCGTTCCGGTAGCGGCAAGTCGACCTTGCTGCGGGCTATGGGGCACCTATGGCCGACCGGCCACGGCAGCATCCGCCTGCCGACAGCGCGTTATCTGTTCCTGCCGCAAAAGCCCTATCTGCCGATCGGCAGCCTGCGCGAGGCGTTGAGTTATCCACAGCCGGGCGACACCTACCCGCACGAGCGCTACGTCCACGTGCTTGAAACCTGCCGCTTGCCGCACCTGGTTTCGCGTCTGGATGAAGCCAATCACTGGCAGCGCATGCTCTCGCCGGGTGAGCAGCAACGCCTGGCCTTCGCCCGTGCGCTGCTGTATGCGCCGCAATGGCTGTACATGGACGAAGCCACTTCGGCGATGGATGAAGAGGATGAAGCGTCGCTGTATCAGGCGTTGATCGATGAGTTGCCGGGCTTGAGCATTGTCAGCGTCGGCCATCGCAGCAGCCTGAAACGTTTCCATCCACGGCATGTGCGCATCGAGAATGGCCACCTGGTGGACCAGGCCGTCACTGCCTGAACCTGTGGGAGCGTGGCAGGCCACGCTCCCACAGGTCAACGGTGATCGTACAACCTGCATGCGCTATGATGCGGTTTCAGCCGCTTTTTCGAGACCGATGTTCACCATGGAAAACCCGATCGACGCACCTCGCCTCCCTCGCAAGCGCCGCAGCCTCGCACAGGAATTGGTGACGGTGTTGTCCGAGCAGATCCGCGACGGTCAGCTCAAGCGTGGCGACAAGTTGCCCACCGAGTCGGCGATCATGAATGCCCATGGCGTCAGCCGCACCGTGGTGCGTGAAGCGATTTCCCGTTTGCAGGCCGCAGGGCAAGTGGAAACCCGTCACGGCATCGGCACCTTCGTGCTCGATACCCCGAGCCCGAGCGGCTTTCGTATCGACCCGGCGACCGTAGTGACCTTGCGCGACGTATTGGCGATTCTGGAACTGCGCATCAGCCTGGAAGTGGAGTCCGCCGGCCTTGCCGCGCAACGTCGCAGCCCGGAGCAGTTAGCGGCGATGCGTGAGGCGCTGGACGCCCTCAACGAAAGTGCCGCCCACGCCGGCGATGCCGTGGCGTCGGACTTCCAGTTCCACCTGCAAATCGCCCTGGCCACCGGCAACCGCTACTTCACCGACATCATGACCCACTTGGGCACCAGCATCATTCCGCGCACACGCCTCAACTCCGCGCGCCTGGCCCATGACGACCAGCAGCACTACATGAGTCGCCTGAGCCGTGAACACGAAGAGATTTACGATGCGATTGCCCGCCAGGATTCCGATGCGGCGCGGGCCGCGATGCGTTTGCACCTGACCAATAGCCGTGAGCGGCTGCGCCAGGCGCATGAAGAGGCGCAGGCGCAGCGAGGATAGGTTTGCGGGTTGGGGGATTTGATGCCTGACAGATAGCCATCGCGAACAGGCTCGCTTCCACAGTATTTTGAGTCGATCACAGTAATGTAATCGCACACAGATCCAATGAGAGCGAGCCTGCTCGCGATGAGGTCAGTGACCTTCCTGGAATATGTCAGCCAGTCTTCAAAATTGAACGATCCACTCTCACCGCCAACTCAGCAGCCCCAGGTTTGGCATCGAAGACCGCATGCCCCTGGTCATCCACGACCGCGCGAGCAACCGGCAAACCCTTCGACAGCAACTCCAGCGGCGCACCTTTCAGCGATTGGCCAGAAGCCAATTCCAGTTTCAGATTGATAGTCATCAGTGATCTCCTTATCAGGCATTGGCCGCTGAATTCAGCACGCCGGTTGGTTTGTAGTCCTTGAGCAACAGATAAGTGCTCCAGCCCCACCAATCATCCACGGTGGCGGTGTCGTTCAAGTTGTTGACGTCCTTGCGCCGCAACACCTTGTTGCCCTCGACCCTGAACAGCGGCGAGAAATTGTCTGCCGGACTCAACACCGCTTGCAGGTCAGGCAGATTTTTCAAAGCAGCAAAGCTGCCGGGCGCCGGGGCGATGCCACTGAGGTACGCCGCGAACACTTCATCCGCAGACACCTGAACCGCTTGATTCACCTGCGTGCGGTTAGCGCTGTCGATCGCGTCGAAATAGCGTTTGTCGCCATAGGAGCGCCAGCGATCACCGTTGCCATTGCGCACATTGAGGCCGAACTTGCTGTCTTCGTCGTGCATGAAACGGGTGATCAACGAGCCCAGATCACTCGGCGTGACCGCCGCCGCCAACTGTTTACGCGGCACTCGCAAATGCCCTGCGGAAAACAGGTCGGTGAGGGAGTGGTCGGCAAAAGCGTTCATCGCATAGGCCAGCTCCAACTGCTTTTCATCGCCGCTGTTGTGGGCCAGCACCGCTTGTTGCAATGCGGCCGTGTGCCCGGCGATGTAAGCCAGCAACGCCCATTCGCCAAAGTGGTCGGCATTGTTGGCGGCCAGTTTCAGGTAACGCCCCAAAGGGAACAGTGCCGAGACGAAACTGCCGCCGCCGGTGATCTTGTTCCACTCTTCCGACAACGTATCTCTGAGGGCCTCATAAGCCTCGTGAGGCTGTTTACCGTCCTTGATCGCCTGATTGATTGCGGCGATTTCCTTTTGCATCACACCAAGAATCAGCTTCGCCTCGGCGTTTGACGCCGGCAGTACTGCCAGGGAGTTGAAGGCGTTGGTAAAGCGCTGGATTCGCTCTGCGGCGGTTGCACCTTCGTTGATCGGCTGATCGGGAATTCCATAAAAATCACCCCCCAGCGCGATCACCTGACCATAGGTCAATGCCAGGCCATTGGGCAGATGCAATTCCACCTGCCAGGCCGGCAGCGCGGGTGCATCCTTGACGAAACGCAGCAGGGTGCTGTCGCCGATTGCAGTATGTTCTGCCCCCTCGAACCTCAACTGGGGCAGGCCTTTGCGTGGATCTTTCGGTGCTACGGGCAGCAGGCCACGGCGCTGATGTTTGGGGTGGTGATGACTTCCAGCGGTGAGTTTAAGCGCGTCGCCGTCACCGGAAATGGCGATACCGTGCGCGGTAAAAAGATCATCCAGATCGGCAATGACCTGTCGGGTATTTTCCTTCGGTTGTGCGTGTAGACCTGACATTTCTAGCTCCTTGATATGTCGTAGGCAAAGTTCAATTTAACTGTATGTATATACAGTTATATGAATCATAGATGAGAAACTTCCTACGTCAAGGAATTACCTTTTCTGACTCAAATGGTGAGAGCGGCGATGAAATGCAGTTGACGGTTGTATTTTAAGTTGTACGATGACCTACAACTTCGGCGAAGGCTGAACGGTTTTCTCACACAACGTTGCTACCCAGGGTGTTCGAATAATGAATCCACAAGAACTGAAGTCCATCCTCTCTTCCGGCTTGCTGTCGTTCCCGGTCACCGACTTCAATGCCCAGGGCGACTTCCATCGCGCGGGCTACATCAAGCGTCTCGAGTGGCTGGCCCCATACGGCGCTTCGGCGTTGTTCGCCGCAGGCGGTACCGGTGAGTTCTTCTCTCTGGCGGCCAGCGAATATTCGGAAATCATCAAGACTGCGGTCGACACCTGCGCCAGCAGCGTGCCAATTCTTGCCGGTGTCGGTGGTTCGACCCGCCAGGCTATCGAGTACGCTCAGGAAGCCGAGCGCCTGGGCGCCAAAGGCCTGTTGCTGCTGCCGCACTACCTTACCGAAGCCAGCCAGGACGGCGTTGCCGCCCATGTCGAAGCCGTGTGCAAATCGGTAAAAATCGGCGTGGTGGTCTACAACCGCAATGTCTGCCGCTTGACCGCGCCGCTGCTGGAACGACTGGCCGAGCGCTGCCCGAACCTGATCGGCTACAAGGATGGCCTGGGCGATATCGAGCTGATGGTGTCGATCCGTCGCCGCCTCGGCGATCGCTTCAGCTACCTGGGCGGTTTGCCGACCGCTGAAGTCTACGCCGCGGCCTACAAGGCTTTGGGCGTACCGGTTTACTCCTCGGCGGTGTTCAACTTCATCCCGAAAACCGCGATGGATTTCTACCACGCCATTGCTCGCGAAGATCACGCCACCGTCGGCAAGATCATCGACGACTTCTTCCTGCCGTACCTGGATATCCGCAACCGCAAGGCCGGTTACGCGGTGAGCATCGTCAAGGCCGGGGCAAAAATCGCAGGCTATGACGCAGGCCCGGTGCGTGCACCGCTGACCGATCTGACGGGCGAAGAGTACGAAATGCTCGCGGCGCTGATCGACAAGCAGGGCGCGCAGTAACACCCGACAAACCCAAGGCCGCTGAGCAATCAGCGGCTTTGTGTGTGAGGACTTCTTTTAAAAGGTGCAAGCCGTGGCTGATTTGAAGCGTTACGACAACTACATCGGTGGCCAATGGGTCGCCGGCGCCGACTATTCCAGCAACATCAACCCGTCGGAATTGACCGACACCATCGGTGACTACGCCAAGGCCGATCTGGCTCAGGTCAACGCCGCCATCGACGCCGCTCGCGCTGCGTTTCCGGCATGGTCCACTTCCGGTATTCAGGCTCGGCACGATGCGCTGGATAAAGTCGGCAGCGAGATCCTCGCCCGTCGCGAAGAGCTCGGTACGTTGCTGGCCCGGGAAGAGGGCAAGACCCTGCCCGAAGCCATCGGCGAAGTGACCCGCGCCGGCAACATCTTCAAGTTCTTCGCTGGTGAGTGCCTGCGTCTGTCCGGTGACTACGTGCCGTCGGTGCGTCCGGGCGTCAATGTCGAAGTCACTCGCGAAGCGCTGGGCGTGGTCGGCCTGATCACGCCATGGAACTTCCCGATCGCGATCCCGGCGTGGAAAATCGCTCCGGCTTTGGCTTACGGCAACTGCGTGGTGCTGAAACCTGCCGATCTGGTGCCGGGCTGTGCCTGGGCGCTGGCGGAAATCATCTCCCGCGCCGGTTTCCCGGCCGGCGTGTTCAACCTGGTGATGGGCAGCGGGCGAGTAGTCGGCGAGGCGCTGGTCAACAGCCCGAAAGTCGATGGCATCAGCTTCACCGGTTCGGTCGGCGTGGGCCGGCAGATCGCGATCAATTGCGTGTCGCGTCAGGCCAAGGTGCAGCTGGAAATGGGCGGCAAGAACCCGCAGATCATTCTCGACGATGCCGACCTCAAGCAAGCGGTCGAACTGTCGGTGCAGAGCGCGTTCTACTCCACCGGCCAGCGTTGCACCGCGTCGAGCCGTCTCATCGTCACCGCCGGGATTCACGACAAATTCGTCGAAGCCATGGCCGAGCGCATGAAGTCGATCAAGGTCGGTCATGCGTTGAAGTCCGGCACCGACATCGGCCCGGTGGTCTCGCAAGCGCAGTTGGAGCAGGACCTGAAGTACATCGACATCGGCCAGTCCGAAGGTGCGCGTCTGGTCAGCGGCGGTGGTCTGGTGACGTGCGACACCGAGGGCTACTTCCTCGCCCCGACGCTGTTTGCCGACAGCGAAGCTGCGATGCGCATCAGCCGCGAAGAGATCTTCGGCCCGGTGGCCAATATCGTGCGTGTAGCCGATTACGAAGCAGCGCTGGAGATGGCCAACGACACCGAATTCGGTCTGTCGGCGGGCATCGCCACCACGTCGCTGAAGTATGCCAACCACTTCAAGCGCCATTCCCAGGCCGGGATGGTGATGGTCAACCTGCCGACCGCCGGCGTGGATTACCACGTTCCGTTCGGTGGGCGTAAAGGTTCATCCTATGGTTCACGTGAGCAAGGTCGCTATGCGCAAGAGTTCTACACGGTCGTGAAGACCAGCTACATCGGCTCCTGACAGGAAACACCGCCGTATCGGCATCGATACCGCACCCCCTGTAGGAGCTGTCGAGTGAAACGAGGCTGCGATCTTTGCTTTTAAAGATCAAAAGATCGCAGCCTCGTTTCACTCGGCAGCTCCTACACAGGGAACACAACAGTTTCACCCGCGCATAAAAATAATCAGTGGGAGTACATCTACAATGCAATCGACCAAGCCGACTCACGTCCGCTATTTGATTTTGCTCATGCTGTTTCTGGTGACCACGATCAACTACGCCGACCGGGCGACCATCGCGATCGCCGGCTCCAGCCTGCAAAAAGACCTCGGCATCGACGCGGTCACTCTCGGTTATATTTTCTCCGCATTCGGTTGGGCCTACGTGGCCGGGCAAATTCCCGGTGGCTGGTTGCTGGACCGGTTCGGTTCGAAAAAAGTCTATGCCCTGAGCATCTTTACCTGGTCGCTGTTCACCGTACTGCAAGGCTATGTCGGTGAGTTCGGGCTTTCCACCGCCGTCGTCGCGCTGTTCATGCTGCGCTTTCTGGTGGGCCTGGCCGAAGCGCCATCCTTCCCCGGCAACGCACGCATCGTAGCGGCGTGGTTCCCGACCGCAGAACGCGGCACCGCCTCGGCGATCTTCAACTCGGCGCAATACTTCGCCACGGTACTGTTTGCACCGCTGATGGGCTGGATCGTCTACAGCTTCGGCTGGCAGCACGTGTTCATCGTCATGGGTGTGATCGGCATTATCTTCTCGGGGATTTGGCTGAAAGTTATCCACAGTCCGCGCCAGCACCCGATGATCAACGACGCCGAGTTCAAGCACATCGCCGACAACGGCGGCATGGTCGACATGGACCAGGACAAGGGCAAAAAGGTCGACGGTCCGAAGTGGGACTACATCCGCCAGTTGCTGACCAACCGCATGATGCTCGGTGTGTATCTGGGCCAGTACTGCATCAACGGCATCACCTATTTCTTCCTGACCTGGTTCCCGGTGTACCTGGTGCAGGAGCGCGGCATGACCATTCTCAAGGCCGGTTTCATTGCCTCGTTGCCGGCGATCTGCGGGTTTATCGGTGGCGTGCTCGGCGGGGTGATTTCTGACTATCTGCTGCGCAAGGGCCACTCGCTGACCTTCGCCCGCAAGGCGCCGATCATCGCCGGTCTGCTGGTTTCCAGCAGCATCGTGGCTTGCAACTATGTCGATATTGAATGGATGGTGGTCGGCTTCATGGCCCTGGCCTTCTTCGGCAAAGGTGTGGGCGCATTGGGCTGGGCGGTGGTGTCCGATACCTCGCCGAAACAGATCGCCGGTTTGAGTGGTGGCCTGTTCAACATGTTCGGCAACATCGCATCGATCACCACGCCGATTGTCATTGGCTACATCATCAGCTCCACCGGCTCGTTCAAGTGGGCGCTGGTGTTCGTTGGTTGCAACGCGCTGGTGGCAGTATTCAGCTACCTGGTGATCGTTGGCCCGATCAAACGCGTTGTGCTCAAAGAGCCGCCGGCCAGCGGTCCTGAAACGAACAGCAAGTTATCTGAAGCGCATTCCTGAGGAGCGGCGTCATGCAGTTGATTGAACATTCCGACTCGCCGCGCTACATCCGCCTGCACGAGCGGGACAATGTGGTGATCGTGGTCAACGATCAGGGCGTGCCGGCCGGCACCGAATTCCCCGATGGCCTGGTCACCGTGGATTTCGTGCCGCAGAGCCACAAGGTCACCCTCGAGGACATTCCCGAGGGCGGCCAGGTGATTCGTTACGGCCAGACGATCGGCTACGCGTTGCAGCCGATTCCCCGCGGCAGCTGGGTCAAGGAAGATCAACTGCGCATGCCCACCGCGCCACCGCTGGACAGCTTGCCGCTGTCCACCGAAGTGCCGGCCGCGCAGGCACCGCTGGAAGGCTTCACCTTCGAGGGCTATCGCAACGCCGACGGCACCGTCGGCACGCGCAACATTCTCGGCATCACCACCACCGTGCAGTGCGTCACCGGCGTGCTGGATCACGCGGTAAAACGCATCAAGGACGAGTTGCTGCCCAAGTACCCGAACGTCGATGACGTGGTGGCGTTGACCCACAGTTACGGCTGTGGCGTGGCGATCACCGCCACCGACGCGTACATCCCGATCCGCACCGTGCGCAACCTGGCGCGCAACCCGAACCTGGGGGGCGAGGCGCTAGTGATCAGCCTGGGCTGCGAGAAATTGCAGGCCGGGCAGGTGATGCATGAGAACGACAGCTCGGTGGATTTGAGCGAGCCGTGGTTGTATCGCTTGCAGGATTCAAGTCACGGTTTCACTGAGATGATCGAGCAGATCATGGCGCTGGCCGAAACCCGTTTGAAGAAGCTCGATCAACGCCGCCGGGAAACCGTACCGGCGTCCGAGCTGATCCTCGGCATGCAGTGCGGCGGCAGCGATGCGTTCTCCGGGATCACCGCCAACCCGGCCCTGGGCTATGCCTCGGACCTGTTGCTGCGGGCTGGTGCGACGGTGATGTTTTCCGAAGTCACCGAAGTGCGCGATGCGATTTACCTGCTGACGTCCCGGGCGCAAACCGAAGAAGTCGCTCAGGAACTGGTGCGGGAAATGGACTGGTACGACCGTTACCTGGCCAAGGGTGAAGCGGATCGCAGCGCCAACACCACGCCGGGGAACAAGAAGGGCGGGTTGTCGAACATTGTCGAGAAGTCCTTGGGCTCGATCGTCAAGTCCGGCAGCAGTGCGATCAACGGGGTGCTTGGCCCTGGGGAACGGTTCAAGCGCAAAGGGCTGATTTTCTGTGCGACCCCGGCCAGTGATTTTGTCTGCGGGACGTTGCAGTTGGCGGCGGGGATGAACCTGCATGTGTTCACCACCGGCCGTGGTACGCCTTATGGGTTGGCGATGGCGCCAGTGGTAAAGGTCTCGACCCGTACAGAACTGGCGCAGCGCTGGCCGGACCTGATCGACATCGATGCCGGGCGGATTGCCACCGGGCGGGCGTCGATCGAAGACCTCGGCTGGGAGTTGTTCCACTACTACCTGGACGTGGCCAGCGGCAAGAAACACACGTGGGCGGAGCAGCACAAGCTGCATAACGACATCACCCTGTTCAACCCGGCACCGATCACGTAAGGCCGCGTCCCGCGAAGGGGCCATGGAGCTCACCGAAGGTTTCAAGAATGTACCTGTCTAGTCCTGAAATAGGTTTACACCTGTTTCACCCCAACGCCCGATGCACCGCATCGGGCGTTTTGTATTTCAGG